>JBEKVK010000097.1:0-5622 GCA_049514075.1 Bathyarchaeia archaeon
CATAGAGACGTGATTTTGCTCTTTTCTTGTGAAAAATGGATCGAAAAAGACTTGGAATCTTAAAAGGAGGCTACATGAAGGTGTACACAAGTCTTAAATATAAAGTGCAGCAAAAAGGGACTCATTGGGCAAGGGCTTTTTTGCTTGTTGCTCAATAAAAACAAGAATAAACGGAGAAAAAAGAAAATGCAATTTCTGAAAAATAAAATTGTTGCGACAATACTTTGTATGCTTATGGTAACCTTAATCGTAGCTTCAACAGCCACAGTACACGCACAAGCCGCTGGCAGTATACTCGTTCCAACAATTTCTTTCTGCAACGTTGCACCAAATCCATGCGGTGTTGGACAAACAGTCACAGTCGACTTCTGGTTAGCTGTACCATTATTCTCTGAGCAAGACGCTGTGAACATGACCGTTTACGTTACCCCTCCGGGTGGAACACAAACATCACTAGGAACATTTACGAGTGATACAACGGGCGGTACATTCACAACTTACACTCCAACAGAAGTAGGCAACTACACATTCCAACTGAAGTACGGCGGACAACAATACGCGCCTCCAAATCAACAATACTATAACGAACCTAGCGTAAGTGCACTAGAAACTTTGGTAGTGACATCGACACCGAGAGGCGGCTTACCTAATACTCCGCTTCCAACAGCCTACTGGGAAACTCCGGTCAACTCAGAAAACATCCAAAATTGGGCAGCCCTTAACGGAGGATGGATGGGATATGGATCCGTAACCTTCGCCAATACGGGAGGATACAACGCCACAGGGAACTATAACCCATATTCTACTGCACCAGCTTCCGCTCACATCATTTGGACCAAACCATGGTGTGTCGGAGGAGCAGCAGGAGCACTATTAGGCAACACAGAACAATATAGCAGCTACTGGACAACTTCGCAGTACGATCCTAAATACGCACCAGTCATCATGAACGGCGTACTATACTCTACTTGGTTCACAACCCAAACAGGCAGCTCTCAGGGGGTTATAGCGGTAAACCTCTACAACGGACAGACTGAATGGGTTATCAACACTACGACTATCTTAAGATGCGGCATGATACTCAACTTCCCGACAATTGATCAATATGGCTGCGTAGGACCCTACATTTTCACTCAAACAGGTGGAGGATTCCTGGCTTCCGGTCCATCTACATGGTACATGTGGGATGCTATGACAGGACAATACCTCGCTCAAATCGCAAACGTTCCGACGTTCGCCTTCCTGGGACAAGACGCAAACGGAAACCTAATCGGCTACCTAGCAGCCTCAAACCAAACAATCAACCCATTTGGGCCATCTCCACCAGCCACTGATCTGACCGTCACAATCCCGAAGGTACCCCCAGGCGGTCCAGCATTCCCCGGCGCACCAATCCCGACAACCAAAGTAGTTTTCCCTGCATCTAAAGGACCAGTACTGGAATTCTACAACCTAACCAACGCTTTCATAGCTAGCGGCAATGTGGGAGCTTTCGGCGGCTTATTCGACTGGACAATCCCTCTGAACAGTTACTTCGACGCAAACAACGCGTTAGTTTGGGCTGTATCAATGGATCCAACCATCAACGGACAACTGGTTCAAGGACTCGGCACAGCTCTCGGCTCAACTCTGTGGGCTGGAAACACCCTAGTATTCGAAGCAGGCACAGTCTCTGTATCAGAAACCACTGGATACTTGGTTGAAGCAGGCTACAGCCAAACAGACGGCCACCTAATGTGGATAACCAACCGAACCGGAGGCATATATCAACCCTACACCAGACTGGCTTTCGCTGCAGCAGCAAACGGAATCTACGTTGAAACAAACCAGAACACCTTCCAAATGGCAGCATACTCAGACGCCACAGGAGAACAAGTATGGACAACCAACCTCAACGTAAAAATGGCAGACGGCAATTCACTCAACACCTACGACGCATACGGCCTCGTCACCCTTGCTGACCCGTTGCTGAACACAATGTACGTTTGGGGCTTAGGCGGTGACGTTTGGGCAGTCAACATGGCCAACGGAAACATAATCTGGACGTGGAGCACATACCAGATTAACGGTCCCGCTGGAACAGAATCACCATACGGCGTATACCCGATCTGGGTCTTCGCAGACCACGCCATGGCTGGAACAGGCACCGATACTATTCTGTACCTCTCTGAAGGACACGAATACAACCCACCGCTTCTCCACGGCGCATTAGAGTTAGCACTAAACGCGACGGATGGAAAACTCGTTTGGAGCAACCTAGGCTTCGACGACACAGGAACCGAAGTGACAGACGGCGTCTTGACCACATTCAACGCCTACGACGGACAAGTGTATGCATACGCGCAAGGACCTAGCAGAACAACCATCAGCGTGCCATCAGTTGGCGTGACAACAGCAACCCCGATTGTCATAAGCGGTACCGTCACAGACGTATCTCCCGGCGCATCACAGGAAGTGGTTAAAGCAGACTTCCCCAATGGACTCCCATGCGTATCAGACGACAGCATGAAAGGCCTAATGGAAGCCGCCTACGAGCAGCAACCACTACCAAGCAACATGACAGGTGTTCCAGTGACTCTGTACGTCTTAGACAGCAACCACAACTATCGCTCAATCGGAACAACAACCTCCGACGCAAGCGGAACCTACAGCTTAACATGGACTCCAGACATCAGCGGCAACTATACAGTCTACGCAGTGTTCGCAGGAACAAACGGCTACTGGCCATCATCAGCCGAAGGACACATCTATGCAAGCGCACCCCAAGCAACATCAGCACCAACGGCAACACCACTTAGCGGAATAGCCACACAAAACACACTGATGTACGGAATCATCGCAATAATCATCGTGATAATTATTGGGATAGCTGTACTTGCAATCTTAATGCCAAGAAAAAGGCCATAGATAAAAAAAGCCGATAAAACTACTTTCCCTTTTCTTTTTTTGTTTTATGACATAGAAAACATAAGGCGCTGAAATGTCTCTAATTATTTATTTTTTGCTACACTGTGATAAGCGGTTTGGAACATTCACTCATGGATATTCACTTTCGAGATATACCTGAAAAGTGGGGAAATTATGGTTTCTTTTCCTTTCTTTTTCCAAGCCAGTAGGTTGCCCCTGCGATAATCCAGAGTATTAATCCGCTTATTGGTGCAGCTGGATCTACTGATGAGTATCCGATTAAGTTTGTTGGGCTTCCAGGTGCTGGAATTAATGTGGAAATTCCAACAACAACTAAGATGGCTATGATAAGCCAATAATACCATTTCAATTGCTTTTCCTCTTGCAGACTGTTACGAGTCTTGGTTTGTTGTTTTGGTTGTTGTTCAAAGTGTTTCCTTCCTTTTGGGTTTTGGATGGAAAACCCCTAAACAACAGTTCGACAAGAAGCTATAAAATGTTTCGGTTTTCGATAAAAAACAAACTTTTTTTGTCGAAATTCGCAAGTCATGTTATAGGTCGAAGGAAGTCTTGATCTTCACAATCCTGGTAGCTGCCGAGAGAGTAACTTCCCTCACACCCGCAAACGACTGTACCTTCTTCCTGAGTTCGCCCAAATGCTCAAGGTCGCGCGTGTGCACCACAGAAACGATGTCGTAATCTCCCGTGTTCTGGAAAACGTGGTATGTTTCGGCTAAATCGCTTATTTGCTTGGCGGCCTGCTCAAACATGGCTGGGTCAAGTTTAACCATCATGATGCCTGTAGTTGAAAAACCAACTTTCGCAGGATTCAACAGCGTAGTGTACGTCTTTATTACATTGTTTTTCTCCAGATTCTTAACCCGGTATCTAACGGTGGCTTCACTTACGCCAGCTTCAACTGCAATTCGAGAAAAAGAAACCCGCGCATCATTCTGAAGCATGTTCAAAATCTTTCTATCTACGGCATCCAGCTTTTCAGCCATTATACCACAATAACCAGTAGGACAAAAACTGTTTATATCATTTTCGACCTTTTCAAAACTCATTTTGTATGCCTTTTGCTTACTATTGATAAGGCGCAAAAATTGGACGGGGAAAACAAACTCAATAATCTATCCACGTTTGAATCTCTGCTGGATTCGTACTCTTTCCTAAGGAGTTTGAATGGGCCGGACCGGATTCGGACCGGCGACCTTCTGCACGTCAAGCAGATGTCCTAACCAGGCTAGACGACCGGCCCACATGTTTGCTGTTCTTTTTACGATGTTTTCCTATATAGACGCTTCGTCTTTTTCCTGTTGCGCTGCATATTGGAATTCTTGCCTCTATTAATCTATTTTCCTGTCGCTTTAAAATGGGGCGGCTTCTTTTGTTTGGTTTTGGTTGTTTGTAACAAAGTGGTTTTAAGGAACTGATGTGTATATGGGTTTGAGTGTATATTATGGCAACCGATGACGTGCTATCTCTACTAGTAGATTTCATCAACAAAAACTCTGATGCCGCCGACGTTCAATGGGATAGACGCATGAGTCCCCGGTTGCTTTTTAACCCGTACTCGCAGAATTATGAAGAAAGAAAAATCATTGCCCACTACTTCCTCCTTATCGCCTCTATACTTGACGATACCGTGGTGGGTTACCCCGAAAACGCCCGTATGCTGCTGTCGTATCTGCATGAAGCTTTCGGAAACACGCTATTCGAGATTAAGAAGGGGCATATTTTCGATGAAGAAATCGTAAAATGCGATTTTTATTCCGATTTGGGTCCAAACAAAAAGGCAGCTGGCGAAATCTTGGCCTCCGTTAACTTGTTTGTGAAGATCAACGCTGAGAGAAACCTACTCAAGTACGCTCAACGGTTCAGGAAACCCAACGAATTCATCAATGACATCACCAAAAACATCAAAGCTCTCAACGGACCACACATCGACAAAGCTTGGATTTACATGCGTTGGATGGTTAGACCCACGCCTGACCTGCAAATCTATGATCACCTCCTGCCTGAAGACCTTTACGTTCCATTAACAAAGGAGAATGCCAATGTTGCGGCAAGTCTGGGTATAATAGAGACGGCTTCACCCTCGCTTTGGAGAGATGAGCCTACTGCAGCTGTTGCCCGGCAGAAAATAACTGACTTCGCCAAAAGGCTCTTCCCGCAAGATCCTGCGAAAGTTGATTACCCCTTTTTTCTTTTGGGCAGATGGCTGAGGCAGAAGACCCTGAATCGGGTTACGTTGAAGACGGCACTTGACTTTTTGGAACGTATGCAGAAAATAACTGGGCAATCTCAAGCTTACTATGCAAAAATGAGTCGATACAAGAGCGGCTGGGAGAAGAAAACTGCTCTGGTTCTTCTGAAAATGCATATCGCCTACGGGTACGAAACAATAAGCTTTCCTTTGCCGAATAACGAAGTGTATACACCTGACTTTATTTTGGAGAAGAAACTTCAGGGAAGAAAAATAATTCTTGAACCTCATTTTGAAATGACCAAGAGGCAGGCCAGCAAGTATGCCCTTTTCAAGCGAACTTATGGTCATGAATTCCTGCTGATTTTGTTATTAAAGAACGATTTGATTCCTATGTATCATCAGAGGAAAATATTGACGGACGACGTGTGTGATGACGTGTGGCCGATTGAATTTGTCCATTTGCTGGCCGAAAAGATCCGAAGAGGCACATATGGCGAGTAACC
>JBEKVK010000098.1:0-5602 GCA_049514075.1 Bathyarchaeia archaeon
AATATTCCTCATAGCAAAGATAGAGGAATTTCTGATTTGGCTTTCTTTAACAATATGAGAAAGAACCTCGAAGAGGTTCCATAGTAAACTCCTTTTTGGACTCGCCTGATTATTATGTCGAACTTGAACATGTTCATATGTATTGCATTTCGATTGAACGTCGTTTCATATTCTGCTTGCCAATTCCCAGTCTTGAATTCACTTGCAAATTGGAGAAGGAATATATGAGTCGTTTCTTAGCGTCAGTCAACATCTTCGCTGAAAACTCCCAAATAGATCAAGTAGTAGCAGCTTTGCGAAAGCTTGAGAACATTGAAGAAGTCTACGAAGTCGCAGGCGAATACGACATTGTCACCCTTGTCAGTACTTCAACTCTTGAAGAATTTCGCGACACCCTGCAAAAGAAAATTATGAAAATCAAAGGAGTAAAAAGTACCATAAGCACTATTATACTGAAACCCCATAAAGGACATAGGTGTCAAAAAACAACAATAAAATCAGCCGCTATTTGAGGTAGGAGCCATAGTGAGCACAAATGTTGTTTGGAGTTTCGGATTAATTGATCGATACAGTTCAAGCGCTGTCAGTCATCATTATACTTGGAGTAACTATAATCTTAGCATGGCTAATAGCACCCTATATCACAGGGGTTTTTAAGAGAAAACCAAGCCGTCTTGACAAAGTATTCAATCCTATTGAAAAATTCATTTACAGAATCACTGGTGTAAACACTGAGCAGGTGATGGGTTGGAAACAGTATTTCCTTGCTGGCTTACTGTTAAACATCGTTATGATGGTTATTGGCTTTCTAATCCTTGTTTTCCAAGGGCATCTACCGCTCAACCCAATGGGTTTTGGCGGGATAAAGCCAGATCTCGCCTTCATGCAAGTAGTCTCATTCACAACAAACACAGACCTGCAGCACTACAACGGTGAGGTGGCCTTCTCTTATCTAAGCCAAATAAGTGTTTTACAGTGGCTTCAATTCACCTCCGCCATAACAGGTCTGTGCATGGGTATCGCTTTTATACGGGGATTGGTTGACGGCGCGAAAGACATGGGCAACTTCTACGTTGACTTTACCCGATCCATAACCAGAATTTTTTTGCCACTGACGATTATTGCTGCAATAATATTTCTTGCGTTAGGGGTACCTCAAACACTCAATGGCTATACAACTGTGAAAACCATTGAAGGCGCCGCTCAAACAATTCTAGTTGGGCCAGTGGCTTCTCTCGACTCAATAATGCAAATAGGCACCAATGGCGGCGGATTTTATGGAGCAAACGCTGCATACCCATTTATGAATCCATCGCCAGCCAGCAACATTCTTATGATTTCTCTTATGCTTCTGCTTCCTACGGCATTGATTTTTGTCTTCGGTCAAATGATCGGCAAGAAGACTGAGTCAAGGCCACTTTTGTGGGGAGCTTACATCCTGTTCGGGGTAAACTTGGCCATGGCGTTCATTCCAGCCCTGCCTTTGGTGGCTCCAGGTATCGAAGTCAGATTCGGCGGCTTCATGTCCAGCTTCTACACCGTCACAACAACCGTCGCAACGACAGGCTCATTGAACTCAGCACTTCTGGGAAACCATCCCCTAACGATACTTGCTGGATTTTTGGGCATGTTTATTCAGTCAATCCCAGGCGGAAAAGGTGTGGGCATGATGTACATGGTGATGTACATAATAATAACGGTCTTCATCGTCGGCCTGATGTCGGGAAGAACTCCTGAATACTTAGGCATGAAAATCACAGGGCGCGACGTTAAACTTGTAATGATTGCTTTCCTTATTCATCCAATGATCATACTCATTCCAACAGTAATAGCATACGCGTCAGGAGCTGTTTCTGCAATACCAGGCATAAGTGGAAACTCTGTCGGTTACACCCAGATTCTCTGGGAATTCACTAGCGCCGCAGCCAACAACGGCTCAGACTTCTTAGGCTCCTCAGCCAACACTCCATTCTTCAACATCGCAACCGCCATAGTCATGCTAATCGGACGTTATGCTCCAATAATCATACTGTTGGCGCTTTCCGGTTCAATGATTGGCAGAAAACGCGGAGGCACAACGTCAGGCCTGAAAACCGACACACTGATATTCACAATAGTCTTGATAGCAAGCATCATTATACTCGTAGTGCTTACATTCTTCCCGTTCCTTGCAATTGGACCAATAGCATCTTTCTTTAAAGGGTTGGTGAACGGCTATTGACTACTGAAAAACCTGCCGATGTAACGATAATCAATAAATCGGCACCTACTGGAATTCGAACCGTTTTTTCTAAAAGAGTGCTGGTCGACTCAATAGTTCGTTTGAGTCCTAAATCTTTACTTAGGAACCCCGTAATGTTGATCGTTGAAATCACATTCTTTATCGTAGCCGCAATGGCTACAATTCCACGGGTGTTCGTTCCAGTAGCTAGCCCCAGCTCACAATTTTTCTATATTGAAGTGGCAGCCATCCTCCTAATCACAGTCTGGTTCAGCACACTATCCGATTCACTTGCAGAGCAACAAGCAAAAAGCACTGCTGGAAGTTTGCGAAAACTGGAAACAGAAGTCTCCAGCAAAAAAATTGTCACTGAGGGCTGGACCCGCAGTATAGTGACCGTGAAATCAACCGAGCTCAGAAAAGACGATCTTGTCCTCATTGAAGCAGGCGACGTTGTTCCCTTAGATGCTGACGTAATCGAGGGAATCGCGATGGTTGACGAATCACTTGTCACAGGCGAATCAGCCCCCGTCAGAAAGGCGCCGGGCGACTCGCTAATAGGCGGCTCACGCCTTGCAAGCGACACGTTGACAGCGAAGATTACAACAAATCCAGGAGAAACCTTCATTGATCAAATGATCAAGATGGTCGAATCCTCTAAACGACCAAAGACTCCAAACGAAGTTGCAATAACTATGGTGCTCATCGGTTTAACCGCCATATTCACCATAATAATACTTGCTCTGTTAGGCACCTCAGTGACGCTTGGTCTTGGAGCAGACTTGTCCGTGTTGATTGCATTGTATGTTTGTCTTCTTCCAACAACCATAGGAGCTTTGCTGCCTGCCATAGGCCTGTCGGGAATAACCCGTCTGTATAAACATAAAATCGTTGCAAAATCAGGTAGAGCAATAGAAACCGCAGGAGATGCAGACGTTGTCCTCTTAGACAAAACAGGCACCATCACCGTAGGAAACCGGCAAGCCATAGAGTTTATCGCGTTCGATCCATGCACCGAAGAAGACGTCGGCGAAGCGTCATTCCTGTCTTCATGGCATGATGATACTCCTGAAGGACGAAGCATATTGCGGCTTGCATATGAAAAAGGGTTTGTGCCAAAAGAACTAAACTCACTTGCAACATCAGAAGTAGAGGCCTTCTCAGCTGTCACCAGGACAAGTGGAGTAAAAATAACTCACTTGGGTCTCACCTTGCCAAAAGGCGACAAGTCGGGAAGAGAAAGGAAGCGTATTCGAAGAAAAGCCTCTATAGCAATAGAAGGCACCGAGGCTGACATGCTTGAATCCGAAATCAACATCATAAAAGGCGCTCCTGAATCAATAAAAAACTTGGCAAAAACAGTTCCCAAGAATTACGATCTCGTCGTGGAAGGGATTTCTGCAGCCGGAGAAACTCCGATATCCGTCATGCGCAACGGAGTAGCTATCGGAATAATCCGTCTTAAAGACGTGCTTAAAGTGGGCATTAGAGAAAAGATTCAAGCCCTCAAAGTAATGGGAATACGACCTGTTATGATTACAGGTGATCAGCCGCTAACCGCAAAAAGCATTGCTTCCGAGGTGGGAATCGACGAGTACGTTGCACAAGCTAAACCTGAAGATAAATTTAAGATAGCTAAGAGAGAACAAGCTGAAAACAGAATCGTAGCCATGATCGGCGACGGAACCAACGATGCGCCAGCACTTTCCGCTGCAGATGTTGGGTTAGCAATGAACTCAGGCACCGAAGCTGCGAAAGAAGCTGCAAATATGGTGGATTTAGAATCAAATCCTGCAAAAATAATCGACGTTGTCATGTTGGGCAAGCAACTACTAATGACCAGAGGTGCAGTTACAGCTTTCAGCATAGCCAACGACGTGTCAAAATACTTCGCGATCATGCCCGTTATCTTTGCCGTCGCCCTTCCACAACTCAGTAGCCTCAACGTCTTACAGTTGCACGGTCTTCAAGATGCTGTACTATCAGCGCTGATCTTTAACGCAATAATCATTCCACTTCTAATTCCGCTCGCTATGCGCGGCATCGCTTTCAAACCTACCAGTACAATGACGCTGTTCTTGAAAAACACTCTAATTTATGGCGTGGGCGGAGTAATCGTACCATTCATCGGAATCAAACTGATAGACATACTTCTCGTAGGAGTATTTCATATTTAGGAAGGAAAAGCCATGACTGAACAAAAAGAAAAATGGAATTTCAAACCGATTATTGGATTAGCATTGGTTTCACTTTTGATTTGCGGGTTGCTCTACCCATTCCTAATCACAGGTATAGGCCAAATTTTCTTTCCCTACCAAGCAAATGGTGACCTAGCAAAGCTTAACGGACAAGCTGTCGGCTCAACCCTAATAATGCAAAACTTCACATTGCCTATTTTCTTCCACACAAGAAATGAAACATCGGACCCGTCAGCGTCAACTGTTGATCCAGACATAACGGTTCAGGATGCCGCTGCGCAGGTGCCAAGCATAAGCAACGCAACGGGTATTCCAGCCGCGACTTTAACAAGTCTTGTTAATCAGAATCAACAAGGAACTTTTTGGATTTTCGGCAGTCCTTACGTGGATGTTTTGCAACTTAATTTGCTTCTGATAAATAACTACCCCTCAGTCTACAGCAATTTCACATCAAATCGTTAGACGCTATGTGAATTGATGGTTTCTCGGGGTTAGTGTGCCCGCCATGGTCAATTTAACATGTGTCCAACTTTATCCGTAAATACTATTTGATTGTCGTGGTAATAATGGATTTGTTGGGTGTGCGGCGAGATAAGGTATATATGTGCGAAACTCCTGTTCACTTAAGCTAATGACCAATATGCCTAGACTATTAGCATTTGTAGACATATTTGTAGAATCCCCAGAAATGGACAGCGTCTTGATTTCGCTTGCCGAACTAGAGCATCTTGAAGAATTGTACGAAGTCACAGGCGAATTCGACATCGTAACCTTGGTATCAGCAACAGATATCGAAGAATTCCGTGATGTCCTCAAAAACAAAATCATGAAAATAAAAGGCGTAAAAAGCACCGTTAGCTCCATCGTTCTAAAAGCGCACAAAGGACCAAAATGTCCAGATGAAAGTGGTCAAGCTCCTCCAGGATAGCTGGAGCGAAAACTTCAAATTTTGTTATCAACATTTTTGCTAGAAATAGGCTTTTAAATTAAAAAAGAAAAAATTGGGTTTTGGTTGTCTTCTATTTTGCTTCTACATTGGTGATAGCACGATGGATGTTTCAGTTCGGATGACGTTGGGGTCTTTTTCGATTATTTTGTAAACAACTTGGTTAATTTCTTCGAGCGAAGGTGCTTCCAATATTACTATTGCGTCGTAGCGGCCGAATATGGCGTCTGCGGTGA
Organism: Bathyarchaeia archaeon; assembly: GCA_049514075.1. Lineage (GTDB taxonomy): Archaea > Thermoproteota > Bathyarchaeia > Bathyarchaeales > Bathycorpusculaceae > Bathycorpusculum. Next base: position 5,602 of record JBEKVK010000098.1, read on the forward strand.
T
>JBEKVK010000099.1:0-5557 GCA_049514075.1 Bathyarchaeia archaeon
GACGAAAGTTACACAGTAAACGCTTTCCAAATCGCCAACTAAAAAACGTTTTATCTACCCATCGCATTATTATTGATTTGTGAATCCCTCACAACTTGATGGTTATGCTCATTGATTTTAGTCTAGAGGAAAAGAGCTATAAATGGCTTGAAGCAGCAAAAGCCTATGAGAAGGAATTGCAATTACCCTCCTTTCCTCCTTCTTCTGCCGCAGATTATTGGCAGAGAATAGGTTATTGTTATGAGTTAGCCTCCAGGCAGACAAACGATTTAGAGGGATTTAAAAATCTAAGACTGCTAGCAGTTGAAGCCTACGAAAAAGCTAATGGACTTTTCTTTGAAGATTCTATCTCAGAAAAACAAGGGAAGAGTTCACAATGTCTGGCCTTCGCTGAATATGCGCGTTCTTGGCTGGCACCTAGCCCTTCCGAGAAACAAAAAGCTTTAGATAAATGTCATGATTTGGCGAAAGCCGCCTTAGCGCTCTTTGAGAATTCAGGAAACACATTGGAATTCGGTAAAACCGCTAATATCCTAAATCAATGTCTTTTTGACCGCTTGTACATCGCAACCACAGGAGAAGAAGTCAAAGCGTTTTCCAAAGAAGGAACAGATAATGTGGGCCTCTCAATAACTGTTTTATCAAAGTTTGAAAGCAAGAATGAGCTTATTTGTGCGTTCTCTTGGGCAAGCCTTCACAGTTGGTATGCTGCAAACATTTCTGAGGTGGAAAAACAGGCGAAGACACTTGCAGAAAAGTGTTTGAGTTACTCAGCAACTGCATTAGAACTTTCCAAAGACGTCGAAGACCCATATTGCAGAGTGATGGCACTGTGGGCAGAAACGCTGTCAACCCTTTTTTTCACCGACAACATAGAGAATTCTCGAGAATACGCAAAAGAAATGCTTGAACAAGCTTCATTGATAAGAGACAATTACTTCATAGGCATTGCAGGTTATCTTATAGCTTTCGTATCAGATTGGATGGTCCCAACTGAAGCCAATCCAGACAGAAAGAAAAATAGACACGAGGATATCCTCAAATACGCGAAAGAAGCCATCCGGCATCTTGAATTGGTAAATCAAGACACGGCAATCGCAGAGACCTACTTGTTCTACACTGAGAGCTACTCATGTCTAGCACGAGAATTTGCTATCGATCTGTTAAACAAACTCTCCTTTTCAAGAAAAGCATTAGAAACCGGCGAAAAAGGCTTAGATCATGCTTTACGTTCGGGGTCACTCGATGCGCTGGCATCCAATTTACACGCACTAAGCAAGGCATATCATTATTACTCAAAATTGATACCTGAAAAAGAAGAAAAACAACAACAACTTAGAAATGCTCTTGGTTTCAGAAAAGAATACTTGAACACGGTACAAAAAGGATTTGCATCAAACACATGGATACTCGGTGTAGGCTTAGTCCATGGGGCTCAAATAGAAGCAGACCTTGCCGCACTGCAGAAAGATGAGGACAAAATCCTCCTTCTTAAAGAAGCAATCTCCGATATGAATGCCGGAGTAACATATTGCAAAAACTGGATGGAAAGTCGTTCGGTTCCCTCATTGATAGCAATCGTCGCCGGATTTGAGGATTCATTTGCTGAAATGTTGGATGACAGTTACAAGTTAACCTCAGACAAAGAGAATCTAAAAAAGGCTAATGAAGTCTACAAAAGCGCTGCGGAAGATTTCAAAAAAGTTGACTTGCCAAGCCGTGTCGCGGAGTCCTACTGGAAAATCGCGAGCAACCTCGACCTTCTCGGCGAGTATAATAAAGCTGCGGAAAATTTTGAAAAAGGGTTCGCTGGATACAAAGCAGCCGCTCAGAAAATCAGTCAGTTCAGCGACTTCTTCCTCGACTATGCATCTTACATGAAGGCATGGAGCGAGATTGAAACGGCAAAACTTGAACACATTAGCGAAAGATACATTGATGCTATGAATCATTACGAAAAAGCGTCGAGCGTTTTGAAACAATCAAAATTCTGGAACTACTTATCTTCAAACTTTTATGCATGGTCACTTCTTGAACAAGCAGAAGATTTAAGCAGAAAAGAAAGCTGCAAAGAGTCAATAGCAACCTTCGAGAAAGCTATCAGATTTTTGCAAGACTCGGAACGTGTTCTTCTGGTTGAACTCGGCAGAATCGACAAGACGGACGAACAAAAACTTGTCAAGGCACTAGTTGAGGCTTCAAAAATCAGGGTTGAATACAGCAATGGAAGAATCTCTTTAGAAGAAGCGAAAATTCTCGACAGACAAGGTGACCACGGTGGCAGTTCCCAAAAATATGGATCTGCAGCTGAAATCTTCAAAAAAATATTACAAGTTGACCCAGAGCAAACGGGAAAAGAAGTTAGACCACTCGTTTACCTCTGCCAAGCATGGCAAAAAATGACCTTAGCAGAAGCCAAAAATTCCCCAATAATCTATGAAGAGGCTGCAGATCTCTTTACCCTTGCAAATGAACATGCTACTAAGGAATCAGCAGGTCTGCTTGCGTTGGGACACAGCAGCTTCTGTAAAGCATTGGAAACTGGAATAGAATTTGAAATTACGAGAAATACGAGCATGTACGAGGAAACCGCCAAACACATTGGTTCTGCCGCAAGCTACTATCTTCGAGCGGGCTTCGAATCAGCTTCTGATTACGCAAAAGGCACGCAACGCCTTTTCGACGCTTACGTCTACATGGACAGCGCTAAACGAGAAAAAGATCCTTCAAAAGAGGCAAAATTTTATCTAATGGCTGAAAAAGTGCTGCAAATTTCAGCCGAATGTTTTGCAAAAGCAGGGCACACCGAGAAAAACGAACAAGTTCAGCGTCTTTTAAGGAAAGTCAGAGACGACAAAGAATTGGCATTATCCCTCGGCGAACTTTTCCATGCACCAGCTATAACATCTTCGACGGCAAGCTTCTCTTCGATAGAGCCGAACGAAGAAAAAGCAGTGGGATTAGAAAGATTCGAACACGCAGAAATTCAAGCTAAACTCATTCAGAAAGAAAATGAAACTAAAGCAGGAGAAGACGTAAACCTCGAAATTCAAATAGTGAACGTAGGGAAAGAACCAGTCCTGCTGACCAAAATTGAAAACCTTCTCCAAGCTGGTTTTCAAATCGTTGCCAAGCCCGACGGATGCTCTGTTGAGGGCACTACTCTCGCTCTAAAAGGAAGGAAAATAGAACCTCTTAAAACTGACGAAATCAAAATAACCTTTAAATCGTTTATAAAAGGCGATGTCAGGATCAGTCCAAAAATCATCTGCATCGACGAAACAGGGCATCAAATGACCCACAATCCTAAGCCGATCGCGTTCAGTTTTCTGGAAGCCGCGCTACCTGGGCGCGTCACCACGGGATACAATGGCCTGGATAACCTTCTATTAGGCGGAATACCAGAAACCTACACAATCATATTGACAAGTCCATCTTGCGACGAGAAAGAAGAATTGATTAAAAGGTTCATCCAGGCAGGCTTGGTTAATGGGCAAATAACATTTTACATTACAATAGAAGTGGGCAATACGACAGCTTTGGCTGAGAAATTTCCGTCTTCTCTTTTCCTGTTCATTTGTAATCCCCGAGCTGATATCATTGTCAAGAATTTGCCCAATGTTTTCAAGATGAAGGGGATAGAAAATCTCACGGATATCGATATTGCCTTAATCAAATCCTTCCGCATGTTTGATAACTCGCAAAGCGGACCAAAAAGGGCCTGCATTGAAATCATATCTGACGTTTTGCTGCAACACCACGCTGTAACGACCAGAAAATGGCTAAGCGGGCTCCTTCCGGAACTCAAGACAAAAGGCTTCACAACATTGGCAGTTGTTAACCCCCAGATGCATCCGCAGGAAGAATTGCAAGCAATCTCAGGTCTATTCGAAGGAGAAATCAGGATAACCGAAAAGGACGCCGAGAAGGGACCTGAAAAAATTCTGCGAATTCGAAAGCTGTATAACCAAAGGTATATTGACACTGAATTTGTGCTGACAAGGGAGAAGTTGGAAATATAGACACGAAAACAAGCGGGTTGCTACATCTTTGATAACCAGAAAATCTGCGGATCAGCGGCTGAATTACACAAATCAATTAAGTAAAAAATGAAAATGATAGGTATTATTTGAAAAGTTATATTCTAAGAGCACGGATATTGTATTGTGGGTGTGAATGCAGAAAGAGACATGGCTGCTCTCTCTACCATTCTTGGGGCTAATCGTGTTAGTTGTTATTTTGTACATTCCTCAGTTGACGGGTTATTCTGGGCATATTTCAGTTTTATCAGATCTGACTTTCATGGACAAGACCACAATACTTCTAACCTTTGCCTTGGCCGTTTTCGCCGCAATTGAGGGCTTTTCAACGTTTAAACGTGCCTCTACAGAGGCAAAAAGGCATCAAATCGAAGATGCCAGAAACGAACTTGAAAAAGCCTACGGACCATTGTACATGGTTCTTAACAAGACTTCTAATTCGGAAAACACAGGGTTTTGGCTAGATTTTGAAGAAAGGAAAAAAATTGATGAAACTATCGCAACTTACCCATTCATGTTTCCACAGCAGATTACTGAGTTATGGCAGCAAAAGATTCGGAAACTTAAATCGACGCTTGATCATTCTAATTTGAAATCAGCAAAATACGAAATGAATTTGGATGCTTATCTGGAACTGAAAACCATGATTAACGAAGAGTACGACCGCAGGCTCGGAAAGTACAGGGAACTTTTGGAAAAATAAGATTCTTTTTTGCGTGTTTGGGGAAAAGACTTATCCGTGGCTATATATTTGCTTATTCCAGTACCTTAGGGAAGCAAATGACAATGCCAAAGATTACTCTAAATAAATCAGCGCTGCGTTTGGTGAATAAATTTTGTGATGAAGCTGATAAATATGGCGTTAACGTCGAAAAATCTGAATCTGGCGCAACCTTGATTGACGCTGGCATTGTAGCTGAAGGCGGTTTTCTTGCGGGCGAAATGGTAACTGAAATTTGCCTAGCAGGTTATGGCAACGCAAATGTCATGGCTATTCAATATGGAAATATTGTTTTGCCCTCAGTTTTCATAAAGACAGATTACCCAGCCCTGGCTCTATTGGCTTCCCAATTTGCAGGCTGGCAAGTAAAAGGTGAAGGATACTCAGCCATCGCATCCGGTCCAGCAAGAGCTTTGGCCCTTAAACCCAAAGACCTCTACGAAAAACTTCAATTTAAGGAAGAATCCGATACTGCAGTGCTTGTTTTAGAAACTCAAATGAAGCCACCAGAAGCAGTTATTCAATTTATAGCCGATAAATGCAAGGTTCCCGCTAAAAACCTATATTTGGTAATGTTTTCTACGACTAGCGTGGCTGGTGCAACTCAAGTTTCAGGACGAATAGTTGAAACAGGGCTTCATAAACTTGAAAGGTGCGGTTTAGACCCATTGGTTGTAAAGCATGCGTGGGGGTATGCTCCGATTGTCCCGTTGCATCCTGATGCAGGCGAAGCCATGGGAAGGACAAATGATGCTATCCTCTACGGAGGAGTAACGAACTACATAGTTAATTACGA
>JBEKVK010000100.1:0-5543 GCA_049514075.1 Bathyarchaeia archaeon
TTCATTCTTAGGCCATGGAAAGCCAAAATTACTTTGCTGGACCCTGTTTCCTCAGCATTTTGCTCTATTTGTGCCAGTTCATCGTCGGTGAATTGGTAGATGTTCAGCTGACCCTTCCCAAAGAGTCGCGAGTAGGTTAAGTTCGATTTAAAGCATGGTTGTTGCCTTGACAAGTCAACAGAGTGAACGATGTTGAAGTCCCCCATCAAGCCGATAAGGTCAGGAGAAATCTGCCCCCTGTACTCCCAAACGAGCCTGACGCCTCGTAAATTTAGCGAAAACAAAAAATCTCTCGCATCGTCGTCGACCACGTAACTTGCAGGTGTTTCCAGAACTAGATAGGGCGTTTGAAGAATGGCGGCGTAAGTTTTCATTTTATAGAAGACTTCGTAGGCTTCATCTGCTGGTCTTAAGCCAATTTTATGTGTGAGATCTTGGTGGCAACGCAACGAAAAAGTGAAGTCTTTTGGGACGATTCGTCGCCATTTTTCAACCATTTCAGTTGGCGGATATTGGTAAAAGGTGCTGTTGACTTCTACGAAATTGAATATTTCGCTGTAGGCTTGCAATGCGGGTTTGTTGGGGATGTTAAAGTATGCCCATCCGCCTGTCCCAACCAAATAATCAATCAACAAATTCCCGAAAACATTTAGATGGATTAATTATAAGAATGTTTAAGGTGCGGGGCAAGACAGAAATGGGGTTGGTTTTAGTTGCTTGCGCTATAGGGAAATTATATTTAGCAGTTAACCGCTTCTTGGTTTAGGTGCCTCGATGGAGTTTCAAGGAAGAGACATAATATCAATCGAAGACTTCTCCCGAAAGGAAATCGACTACATTCTGGACAAAAGCAAATCCATGGAGTCTCTTGCTAAGACAGGTTCCGATATCCTTAAAGGAAGAATCCTCGCAACCCTCTTCTACGAACCCAGCACACGTACTCGGCTAAGCTTTGAAGCCGCAATGCTTAAACTCGGAGGCAACAACATCGGGTTCGCTGACGCTGACTTTGCATCAGTCAAGAAAGGGGAAAATTTAGCTGACACCGTGCGCACCGTAGAGAACTACGCTGACGTTATAGCTTTGAGACATGGATTCGAGGGTGCGGCCAAGTTAGCCGCAGAATTTTCAAGGGTTCCGATTATTAATGGTGGCACTGGGGCAGAAGAGCATCCTACTCAGGCATTAACGGACTTGTATACCATTCGCAAAGAAAAAGGCAAGATCGACGGGTTGAAAATCGGGGTTCTAGGCGATCTGCGTTATGGCAGAACCGTTCATTCCCTTTGCTATGCTCTAGCATCCTACAATGTTGAGCTATTCTTGGTTTCTCCTGAGAGCCTCCGGATGCGTAAGGACGTTTCTGATACCATAAAAGAAAAGATTTCTGTTACGCAAGACGCGTCATTGGATGTCATTATGCCCCAGGTCGATGTCTTGTACGTTACTCGAATCCAGAAGGAACGATTTCCAGATGCGGCAGAATACGCGAAGGTTAAGGGTGCATACAAGATCGACCAGAAAACGCTGAAAAACGCGAAAAAAGATATGATTCTTATGCATCCTCTACCCCGCGTTGATGAAATCGCTCCTGAAGTCGATAACACGCCGCAAGCACGGTATTTTAAGCAGGTCAGCAACGGCGTCGTCGTGCGCATGGCGCTTCTAGCGCTCGTGCTTGGAGCTGTCAAATAAGCTTTTATGTTGCGGCGAAGCGGTCAAAAGTTGTGAGTGCGCTCATGGACCCGCAGCATGGGCATTTGTGGAGGCTTCCGAACCAACTTTTCTTGCAATTGCTGCAGTAGCTGACTGTGCGGTTATATGTGAAGAACTCCAAGTACTGGTTTTCTATTAGCCGATGGGTTAAATCCATAAGCGCCTCGGCTTTGTATTCCGTAGCTTCGAGTTCAATGATGTCTAAGGTTCCGCCTGCGGAAATCGCCTTCATCTTCTGGGCTGTCTCCAATTGCTCGGTCTGCAGTGCAAGGGTTTCCCCTACGTTCTTGACTTGGAATCTGCGTGCGGTGGAGTAGTAAGGTTTCTCCCTTGTTCCCGAAAACTTGACCTTAGCCACACCGAACCTATCGATATCCAACTGGGCAAGCCTTTGAGATGCTTCGCCGTTGCCAAGAATCACGGGGTAGAGGCGTTTACCGTATTTTCTGCCTATTTTCTGTTTAAAAGATAGAACTGTCTGAATGGTTTCTGCACCGAACGCTCTGCCCTCCTCCGAATTAATGCTTTTTCCCGTGAAAGCTTCAACGGCTTCTCGGAAACCAGCTAAGTTAATTATTCGGCTGCTGTTTTCAAGCCTGAAGTAAACGTCGCCGCTGCCGTTTCTCAAAAGAAAAGGCAACGAGTTTCTGCCAAATTGTTTCAAAGCGCTGCTTTTTATTCCCAGGGCGCGGGCGGCAAGCTCGAACCGTTCCCGCACAACGACGAAGAACTTGTTTTTGTCCTTCTCGCACTCCAAAACGATTCTGGGCAAATTAATGGTTACGGAGCCGAGGCAACCTGTGCGCAAGGTATCGGTTTCCCAGTCACCTGTCAAATCCGAAGTAAGCTTGACACCTGTAGATGAGTAGACGGTGTTTTCAGTTTCTTTTTGTGCAGCGTTGGCAAAGTAAGGCGCACCTTTTTCCGCTGATAGCTGATTAGCCTTAAGGAGAAGAGTTTTTGCGGTTTCATCCACAAAGCATTCCTTGCTGACTTTTATTATCAGCTGAGGGTTAAGCAGCGGCTTCTTTTGGCTCTCTTCGGAAAAAACCTCGATAACCAGCCCCGCGATTTGCTGACTTTCAGCCGCGAAATCGCTGTACTTGCCGCAGATTTTTCCCAGCGGACCTACGGCTTCCTTTTCTGCGGTAGCCTTTGGGATAGAAAGGTCAAGCGCTAAAGCCGATTCGGCATGCTGGTTTAGGTTCAGGATGAATAATCGCAGGTTCTCTTTAAGCCGCGACGCTTCGACGCCTTTTGCAAAGGGTGCAAGGAAGACGTTGAAGTAGATACATGTTTGAGTTCGGCTTACTTCTTTATTCGTATGCAGCGAAACGTTGAGGGCGAGAGCGAGCGCTGACTCGAAGTCGCTAGGCGGCTCTATCTGGGCTTGCATAGGGTTGTCCATTTTGAGCCCGTTCTGCAAAAAGAACCTTAAGTCGTGGTTCACTTCGTTTGGTTTTGTTATCCATGTACCTAATCCATCAATGTGGATAGCGCCGGAGAGGTGGGAGTCAGCGATGTCTCTTGGAAAAATGTTAAGCAACGTATATTCTTCCAAGACTGTTTCGCCTGCTTTCGCAGTCAGGTTTGCTGAGTCCCAAGCTTGTTCTTTGGCTTCGATCGACGCAGTCACTTCGTGGATGGGCATGCCTACCCTTGTAAGTTTGTGGCGGTAGTCTTCGTAGCCTTTCTCGATTAGGATGCCGTTGACTACTTCGCGGATTAACGCCGCGGTGAGGTACTTAGTCTTCGATTTGATTAGGCGTTTTTCAGCTTCCTTAGCTGCTTTCTGAGCCAGCTCAGGAGGCACCTTTGCTTCTTTGATAAGCGAGTTCGCAATTTTGTTGGCGTCGAACTCTTCTAGAGTCAGATGCGAAGTACGAACCACCATGCCTCTTGGCTTAACTGCCTTCGCCTCAACGCGATCAGCCACATCCAAAACCATCTTGCCTAAGTCAGTTAAGTAATATTTTTTTGCCTCAACATCCGCCTCAACCAAATCCGCCTTCAACAAGAACTTGAGATGGTAAGCGAATCTGCCTGCGTCCCGGCTGGGGTTCATTTTCAACGCCATCATTAGTTCTGTATAGCTGAGTGCGCTTCTGTCGAAAAGCAGGTTTAGGATTTGCAGCCTAAGCGGTGAAGAAACAGCTTTGAGCACTTTGACGCCGCGTGCGCGAAGCGGCGGCTGATTGACCATAAACCCTTCTCCACCAATCCCAAATCGGTAAACTTACCTATTGTCTGAGGCAGCGTTTAAAGTTAACTAAGGTTCAATTCCTTTGTTTTGGCGCGATTTTTCTTGCAGAAAACTTACAAGTTGCCTCTAAGCCAAGTCTTAACTGTTTCGTAGATGCAGAAAAATGCCAGTATGGCTGTTACGAGCACTGAGAAAACATATTCTCGGGTCAATTGCGTTGGCATCATCAGGGCCAATTCGACTGCGAGTGCCGCCACGGCAAAGACAGCGTAGAAGAGGAATCGCGGAACCAGGAAACGGTTGACTTTGACACTGTTTTCGAGAAGAAACTTGCTTACTGTGAAGCCGCCTCCTTCCCTCTTGAGCAACCCGGCATCCTCCAGCTTGGAAAGGTGGTACGTTGCCACTGACGGGCTGCTTAGGTTGAGTGCCCTCTGCAGTTCTCGTGTTCCCACTGGCTTGTTGCTTTTGAGCAGGAAACGGTAAACTTCAAGCGTTGTTCCTCTGAGCACTTCTTTGGAGTCGTCCGAAGACAAAGCCATCCACAAACCCAGACAAAGGCACACTGCGCAATTTAAAAACTACCCCGAGAACTGTTTCGAGTCAACGTTCGAAACCTTAGAACACCCAACCTAAAATATAACATTAAATAACGGTTTGTGCCGTCTATTGGGGTCGAAAGATGTTAGGGTTCAAGGTTGTGGCTTATGAATAGTAAAATTCTAATAGCGCCGATTCTCGCTGTTGCGTTAATTCTGTCTCTTGCCGCCGCCGTAAGTTACCTGCCCTCCACACCGCAACCTTCGTTTCATAACCAGCTGTCTGCAGAACCGACCCCAAACGTTTACTCGAACGTCACTCCCTCAGTTCCCAACCCATCAGCCCCCACATACAACATAGGGACTCCAGTCCCAGCCCCCACCTCTGCCACGCCACCGACCGCAGTCCCTTTGTCAGGTATAACATCAGTCAACCTCATTACAGCTTTGTCCGTAGCAGTCGCTGTAATACTCGGAATAGTCGCTGCGCTTGTTTTCTTTTCTGAAAGAAGCCTCAAGAAAGAACTTGGCAAAGATAACTAGGCAAAACAATTTAGGAAACAATCATCTGATTTCAGATAAGGAAACCCATCATGTTGCCTGTGGACGTCTTAGTCAGCGAACACCGACTGATCCTATACACCGTTAGTGTCTTGAAAAAAGAAGCAGCGGAAAATTGTTGCCACCGGAAAAGTTGACCCAGACGTCATTGTAACAGTCGTCGATTTCTTCAGAACCTACGCTGACAGGTACCACCACGGCAAAGAAGAAGACATCCTGTTTAATGCACTGTACAAGAGAAAACTGTCAGATGCCGATGGTGAAATGATACGTGAACTCATCTTGGAGCATGCTTTCGCAAGAAGAACAGTGACCAGCCTTGAAAACCTGAAAACAAGCTACATCAACAGCATATCTGAATCTTTAAACGATATAATTGATTGCTTTAGTACTTTAGTAGAACTTTACCCTGAACACATTGAGAAGGAAGACAAACACTTCTTCTACCCATCTATGACCTATTTTACCGAAAAAGAACAGCAGGAAATGCTCCAGAAATTCTTGGAGTTCAACCAAAACTTCAC
>JBEKVK010000101.1:0-5495 GCA_049514075.1 Bathyarchaeia archaeon
TAGCATCAACCGTAACAGTTAACACAAAGCCGCCAGTCGAATCAGTAGCGTTAACGTATCCAAACAAAACATTAGCTATAGTCATACTCACAGGCTCACCGGCGCCGAATCCAGTTCCTGTTACAACAATTGTTTTACCCGCAGATTGCTCCGCAGGATTGAAAGATATTTTTGGAGATTGTGCTTTTGCAATGGGTGCAATCGCAGCTGAAGCTAAAACACCCAAAATTACTATGGTAATTATTAGGTTAACTGTTCGGTTTTTCAAGGTACCTCTCCCCGCTACTATGGGTTATCTTGTTTATTTAACAATTGCTTATTTAACACTTTGCGAAATGCGCCACCAAAGGCAAAATATGGCTTCTTAGGTGAAGTCAGCCAAATTTACATAGACAAATGTTAACTGATTATTAACTGGCATTCTGTCAACGTTGCCTTAAGGCAACCAATAACAATCAGAAGAGTCAGTTTTTTCAACAAAAGTTACTTTTTGCCTTCGGGTTTCTCCCATAATTCAAGTTTCTCTTTTTTAAGTTCAGTTCGTTTCCTTTGGAGAAACCTATAGACCGTTTGATGCTGGCAACCTTCGATAATCATCTGCGCAGCGTGCCGTGCGGCCTCCACCTGTGTGAAGCTACCGATGAACCCGATTGTGTGACCATAAACCACCACGTTTGCTTCTGTTAATTCCTCAATCAGTTTTCTTGTTTTGCCCTCAGTACCTATCAGTCTACCTTTTACGCGTTTGATGTCAGATTCGGAGCGTCCGAAAACTTGTCTTAAGTCGATCATATCGAAGATTTCGTCTTCATTGCGTATTAGTCGGAAGGTGGCTTCGGGCGAAAATCCTCTGCCTATAGCTGTCACGACGTCTTTAGCCTTCAGTAGCATTGATGGGTCTGAAGCTTTTTCGGTAAGCTTGATGGTGACGCTGCCTTCGCTGTCAACGTCAATTTTAACGTTAAGTCTGTCTTCAATGTACTGCTTTGCTTTGCCTTCTTCACCAATAAGTATGCCAACGCGTTCTTTCGGAATCTTTACAAACGTGTCTAAACCAGACATTTTCAACCCACAACCATCTTATGTAATTCTTCAACTGAAATAACTTCAACATTTAACCGACTAAAGAACCTATTCACATTCGTCAAATCACGCACCAGCAGCTCGTCAGCCAGCGGATGTTGAATTGAAACTGACTGCGACATGTCAAAAACCACAGGTTTGCCCTTCCACATCATAATGTTATATTCGCTGAGGTCTCCGTGAACTATCTTTGCTTTCTTATAAAGGCGTTTAATGGAAGTGACGATTATGTTATAGATTCTTTCGGGGTTTATTGGTGGCTGTTCTTTGAGAGAAGGCGCACTAACACCCTTTTCCCCAATAAACTCCATAACTACAACGTTGCTTTTGACTGCAATAGGTTTTGGTACACGCACTTTTGCGTCGGTGGCTTCTTTGAGGTTTCGGAATTCTTTTTGTGCCCAAACCGCCATTAATGAACGGGTATCGTGTTTGACGTCTTTGAAGCGGGGATCGCCTTCGATGTATTTGTGCATGCCCTTCTTGAATTCAGCAGAAGAAGTTAAATAAATTTTTACGGCTAAGTCTTTGCCTTCTTTGTCTGTACCCCAATAAACCCGCGCTTCCTTCCCCGAACTCACGACGCCATTGAGCTCGTAGAAAACGCCGCTGTTAAGCATGTCAAAGACAACCATGCGGGTGGTTTGATCAAAAACCTCTTCAACCGTGGCGCGTTCCTTTGTCATGTCGTGGATTAGCATCTTGTCTCTTCGCTCCACTCTTCTTTCATTATGCGCAAGACGTTCGACAGCTTTCCTCGACATAACAATCAATAATTCTAATCCATTAGGGTATTAAAACCGCTCGGAAACTATTCACACAATTTACATTATAGTGTAAATTTTAAGCAGATTTTTTCTGTGCCAATATAAACGAAATTGCATTTTTAACTGGAAACCGAGCAGGAATCTCCACTAATTTTGAAAAGGACTTTGCTAAAATAAAGATTTAGTTGAAAGTTGAATGTTAAAGGGTTAGAATTCCCTTGCGTCTCAGTGTGTCGGCTTGTGAGTGAGTGTATCGCCATACTACGTCGCCGCGTTTGTCAGTCTGGAACTCCCAGGGGGAAACGATTACTATGTCGCCTTCGCGTATCCAAACTCGCCTTTTCATTTTGCCTCGGATTCGGCAAAGCCGTTCAGCGCCGTCTTGACATTTGACCAAGATGCGGTCGAACCCCAGCAGCTTCACTACAACTCCCAATACTTCTCCCTGTCCTGGATAAGTCATTTCGCTGATTGCGCCTTCACTTAGCACCTTTTTCTTTCCCAAACAGTGAAACCCCGTTTTTTGGATAATTGAAAAACAGTGCTTTTCATGCTTAAAAGCATGCTCATTGGACAATGCAGGTTTAACAAGAAAAATCAAAAATTGATTGTCGGCTTATGTCTGACTGCTCAGATGCAGGTTTAAATTAAACCAGTATTGAATAAGGTAAATGGAGATCCGCTGAAAGTGGCCTATGTATTTAACATACCCTATCGAAACAACGTCAAGCTAAAGCAAGTAATGGGAAGAATAAAAGAAGACAAGAAATTGCAGATGTACTGGAAGTGCAGCAACGTAATGGCCATCGAACGTATGGGCTACACTGACCACGGTCCGACTCACGTTAAGATCGTATCTAACTTAGCGCTGAAGCTTCTGAGGATTCTGGTTGAGAAAAAATTGATTACGCCCAGCATCGTCGAAGACTACGATATGAAAAATGATGATGCGGAAGTCGTTGTTGTTTTAGCTTCAATCTTTCATGATTTAGGTATGATGGTGCAGAGAAATAACCATGAAAAATATAGTGTAACTTTAGCTTTGCAGTTCTTGGATTGTTTGAAGCCGACTTATAACGATGAAGAATTAGCGATAATCACTTCTGAAGTCCTGCATGCTATCGTGGCACACGAGCAGCCGCCGAGCACAGATCCAACACACAAAATACTAACTAAAGAAGCAGGGATAGTGGGTATTGCCGACGCTTTAGACATGGAGGCGGGTAGAGCAAGGATTCCTTTTCAAGCAGGCAAAATAGACATCCACGCAGTTTCCGCGCTTTCAATTGAGAAGGTTGAGGTCGAGGCGGTTGAAAACGGGAAGAAACCTATAGAAATAAGAATCAAAATGTCCAACTCCGCAGGCGTTTTTCAGATTGATGAGCTTCTGAAGCCCAGGATAATTTATTCTGGTCTTGAACAGTTCTTCCATGTGATCGCCGAAATTACAGGAGAAAAAGAAAACAAGATCATAGAGAAATTCGAAATTTGATTCAACGGTGCGAAGAGCATTAAAGTTACCGCTGTCCTAATAGAGGTTTAACAGAAGATAATTCGTTAACTGCATTAGAAAAGCAAATCGAGGCAGATTCAAATGGAAACGAGGAAAGAAGTTGACCCATTAGGCGAAAGGCATGTCCCCAAAGAGGCTTATTTTGGCATTCAAACTTTGAGGGCTACAGAGAATTTTCCAGTAAGCGGATTAAAAGCTCCTATTGCGTTCATCAACGCTTATGCGTTTGTCAAGAAAGCTGCAGCTAAAGCGAACATGCAGCTGGGTTGTCTTGACGAGAAGAAGGCTAAAGCGATTGTTGCTGCTTGTGATGAAGTGTTATCGGGTAAACTGATCGACCAGTTTGTCGTCGACGTTTTCCAAGCAGGCGCAGGGACTTCTTTTAACATGAATGTCAATGAGGTTTTAGCCAACAGGGCTCTTGAAATCTTGGGAAAAGAGAAAGGCGATTACAAAAACGTTAACCCCAACGACCACGTCAACATGGGGCAATCAACAAACGACACGTTTCCGACAGCACTCCACCTCTCAGTTCTTATCGCGTTGCAGCCGCTACTTGCTGCGTTGAACGAATTGTCAAACGCGTTTAGAGAACTTGGCGAAAAGAATGCTCATGTGCTTAAGTCGGGTAGAACGCATTTGCAGGATGCTGTGCCTTTAACAATTGGGCAGGAATTCACTGCATACGGTTCAGCCGTCGCCAACGCCGAAACTGAACTGAAGAGAAGACAGGAAAATCTTTATGCAGTTGCTTTAGGCGGTACAGCGGTAGGGACAGGAGCCAACGCTCACCCCAAGTACAAGCGTCTTGCTGTGGCGAAGCTGGCGAAACTTACCGGGTTCCCATTTAAGTCTGCAGCAAACAATTTTGAGGCGCTTCAAAGTCTAAGGGCTGTGCAGTCAGTTTCCAGCGGTCTTAAAGAGTTGGCGTTGGAGCTTATCAGAGTTGCCAATGACCTTCGTCTTTTGGCTTCTGGTCCAACAACGGGTCTTAACGAGATTGTGCTTCCGCCGGTGCAGCCTGGCTCATCGATTATGCCGGGAAAAGTGAATCCCGTCATGGCTGAATGCTTAGATATGGTAGCATTTCAAGTTGTAGGAAATGATTCAGCGGTTTCCCTGGCGGTTCAAGCGGGTCAAATGGAGCTCAACGTTATGACACCAGTAATCATGTACAACATGCTTTTCTCCATCCAAATACTGACTAACTTCATCCCAGCGTTTACTAAGAAATGTGTTCAAGGAATAACCGTCAACGAGGATCAATGCAGTCAGTACTTAGAAAAGAACCCTTCGTTAGCTACTCTGCTGTCTCCCTACATTGGCTATTTGGAAGCGGCAAAAATCGCTAAGCAAGCCCAAACAGAAAAACGATCCGTAAAAGAAGTTGTTCTTGAAAAGAAGCTGCTTAAAGCTGAAGAAATAGATAAGATTTTTAGTCGAAAAAACTTGCTTAACGAACCCTAATCAATCCGACGCCATTAACTAGCCGTACCGTAGCCGCTGACTGTTACGATGGCGTCTGTCGTGCCAGCGCTTGATTGGGCATCGAAGATTACTCCGACAATTATGCTTTGCGATGGAAACAGTGTTAGAATCTGGTCATTGCTTAACCAAGCTGATCCACTGCTTGTGAATGTTTGGGTTACGGAGCTTGAGATAACGTTGTCGGCGAAGAGCAGTCGGATACGCACTGTTACGGTTTCGTTGTTGGCGAAGCTTCCTTCTGCTTGAATTTTGGGTTCAAACATGTTAATGTTTAAGGGTGTAATCTGGATAGTTGTATTAGCGCCGTATTGCCCATATAATCCGACGGGAACGTTAACGTTTAGTTTTTCAAATGCGGTTCCGACTCCCGATATCCAGATGCTGTAGGGGTTGTGGATGTTTGCTGTCCAGTTGCCGAGGAAATTGACGTCCCCCTCGAGCATTGGAGCAGGGTTGCAGTCGTGTCCCAGGTCGATGGCAAACATGTTGTTGGGCACGTCAGTGAAGGACTCAAAAACCACGCTGGTTAGTAGCGTTTGATACATTGAGCCGTTAACAAAAAGCCCTGTTTGGTTGGTTACTCCGTCTTGGCCGAGCCACATTCTGACGTTTTGTATTTGGCTGTCAGAGAACTGTGCTCCAGA
>JBEKVK010000102.1:0-5495 GCA_049514075.1 Bathyarchaeia archaeon
TGCATCTCGAACACAACAAATATTAATAGTATTTTCCCTTTTTCCAAGATACATGAAAACCGCGGTTTTCTACCTCTCCAGAACTGGAAACACAAAACGATTTGCAGAAGCAATCTCTGAAGCCTTGAAAGCCCCACTTTTTGACATAACATCAATAAAACCCGAAATGCAAACAGATTACGGTTTATTAGTCATAGGAACGCCTGTAAACGGTTTTACAGCATACCCAGAAGTCTTGTCATTCGTCCAAAAACTGCCCGAGGGCGTAAACAAAAACGTGATTCTTTTCTGCACACATGCAATTGCCAAAGGTAACACATTCAAAAACCTCCAACAATTACTTTCAAAAAAAGGATACACAACCCTTCTGATGGTCTCCAAAAAAGGAATAAAACCAGACAAAAACGACTTTGCGGATGCCCTGAACGAAATAGCAGCCTGTGTTAGACAACAAAACCTTCATCATAACTGATAGATAAGAAACCATTGTGAAATAATCTTTTAATAAAGGCCGTTTTTTCCTTAGGTTCAATTATGTAGTCTAAATAGTATAACTATAATAGCTTTGTAGCCTATTCTCGCTATGATTGCAATGTCCAAATCTGCCCAACCAGACGAGAACTTGAATATTAACAAAATAGTTAACGCTGCATTGCGAGTTTTCTTTAAAGATGCTGTGAGAATTGCTTTCACCAGTCCTTCTCAGTCGGTTTTCTTTTTACGCACATTGAGATGGCAAAACAAAGCAGCTAAGACAAGGCAGAAGCTGGAACTTCAAGGACTGCATGTTCCGCCTATCTTAGTCATAAGCGTTACCAGCAAATGTAATCTGCATTGTGTGGGCTGCTACCATCAAGCATTAAGAAGCAAGCCTGATGCTGAAATGAGTGATGAGCGTATCGAGCGGCTTGTGGATGAGGCTAAAGAACTTGGGATATCTTTTGTTGTGCTTGCGGGTGGAGAACCTCTTATGAGGCCTAACATTTTGGATATTTCTAAGAAGTCTCCGGAGTTGATGTTTTTGATGTTCACAAATGGGCTGTTGCTAAACGAGCAAATACTTGAACGAATGGCTTCAAACAAAAACATTGTTCCGCTTCTCAGCTTAGAAGGTTACCAGATTGATACTGATGGCAGACGAGGCACAGGAGTCTATGATCAGCTGCTTAAATCAATTGACAAGCTAAAAAACAAAGGTCTTTTCTGGGAAACAACCTTGACTATGACGAGAACTAACTTTGCAGAAGTCACGGATGAAATCTTTATCAAGAAACTAGTTGATTCCGGATGCAAATTTTTCATGATGGTCGAGTACACTCCTGTAATCGCTGGGACGGAAGATTGGGTTCTATCGGAACAGCAGAAATCAAAAGTGGTAGCAATCCGAAACAGTTTCCGCAAAAAGTTCCCAGCAATGTTCATTGCCTTGCCGTGGGATGAGGAGGAAATAGGCGGCTGCCTCTCAGCTGGACGTGGATTCATACATGTTAGCTCTGAAGGAAACGTTGAACCATGCCCATTCATCGCTTACTCAGACACCAACCTGAAAAACATGCCGCTTAGGGAAGCTTTGCAATCGAAAATGCTGAAAACGATCCGAGAGAATCATGCTGAACTCAAAGAAATCCAAGGTTGCGCTCTCTGGGAAAAACGCGAATGGGTAAAATCCCTTGCAAAAGACAGTTAGTTAAGGTCAAAACAAGGTTTCATGCTAATGCATGGCAAACATTCTAAATTTGATAAACCTAATTATTCTTTTCAATGTTTAGCCGCTTAAATTAAGAATCTAAATAGTCTATTTGGACAACGCTAATAACTGTTTTAATCATGAAAGTCAAGCAGGCAGGTCATCATCGAAGACGCAACCACTCCCAACCCAATCCCCTATATATGTCGCTTTGGTGGTGACCTGAACTTCTTTTAACAAAACTCATAAGCCAAATCATAGTACACTCCATTAAGACGAAAACTGAGGCATAGAGTGTGAGTAAAGCTTTGATTGTTTACGGAACTCGCTACGGAGCAACTGCGAATACATCTGAGGTCATTGCAGATAATCTTCGACAAGTAGGCTATGAAGTCAAAATTGTCGATGCTAAAAAAGAAAAAGTGCAAAGCATAAACGAATACAACCTAATCATAGTTGGAAGCGGAATCCAAATGGGCAAATGGACCAGCGAACCCGAAGACTTCATCAAAAAGCACCAGAAAGAACTCGCAACCAAAAAGTTGGCACTATTCGTATCTTGTGGAGGAGCAAATCCCTTATCAGAAGGAGAAAAGAAGAACAAGGAACTCGATGATGCTAAACGGAAATATCTTGAGGACAAGTCAGTTGAATTCAAGGTGAATCCAGTGGCTTTAGGATTCTTTGGTGGATGCTACGACTTCAACAAAATGCCATGGTTCTTCAAAAAAACTCTATCATCAATTAAGCCGAAACTTGAAAGTGCTGGTTACAAGGAATCAAAAGCTGGAGTTTATGATTTAAGAAACTTAGATGCAATACGTGATTGGACAAAAGAAGTAGCGAAAACGGTTAACTCGCAGCTTGAATAGGTACTTCTGGAGATTGCCATAACTAAAAGTCAAATGTCGAAAAGACATTGCAAGACTGGTTAGGGTGTGGCGAAAGTGAATAAATCCAATTCTTTTTGAAAAATATTTTATTAAAGTCCTGAATTGATGGGACCTAAATATCCTTGCTCTATGAATCCGAATTTAAGTCCAAGCACTAAGTGACAAATAGATTATTGCTCCCAACCAAAAGGGGATAACGCCTACACTAAATCCATAATACAAAAGCAAGAGACCATATGAAAGGGGATGGCTTCAAGGTTTGGGAATTAGTTCATGGATTTTGAGGGCCCAATTGAAGTTGCGGAGGTTAAGATAGCGATGGCAAGGGTATTCTTTCTGTTAAGCAAGAAATCTCCAAACCTTAAATACAAACAGGGTACACTGGTTATCTGAGAAGATTTGGAGTGTCGCATAAATTGTATTGTCAAATTTGCGGAGCAGAAATATCCCCAACGGATAAATATTGCCCTTCATGCGGTGCGGCGCAACAAGCTCCTGCCCAACCACAACAGCAACCTTACCCAACACCCCAACCACAAGCGCAGCCCCAGCCGCAAACTAACACGCAACAAACAGGAATGTTTAATCAAAATAAGTATACCATAGAACAAAAGCTAGTTGCTGTCAGAGATACGTATGGAGTTAAGGACTTGAATGGGAACCTTTTAGGTTACGTAAAGCAAAAAATTGTCAGCGTAGGACCCAAATTCTGGTTCGAAGACACAAACGGCGTTCAGCTGGGAGAGGTAGACGGCAAGCTTGTCTCCATACATGACGAGTACGATGTCAAAGACCAAAGCGGGCAGCTCAAGGCAAGAATTAAGAAGAAAATTCTAAACCTGATAGGAAGCGAATGGTGGATGGAAGACGCGCAAGGACAACAAATTGCGAAGGTCAAAGGCAACTACTCGGAACACGAATACCAAATTCTAGCTCCAGATGGAAGCGTCATAGCTCAAATACACAAAAAATGGGTCACTATAAGAGACTCATATAACATTGAAATCACCCGCTCAGATTTCGACGCATTCCTCATCATAAGTTACGTTATCGCAATGGACCATATTGAACAAAAAAACAACCCCGCCCAAAACCGCATAGGACCTTTCTCCTTCTAACCACTCAAACCAAACACACTTGAGCAAAAAACATTTCCAACCACAGCTTTGAACCTTCAGGAGGAAACGTACATTGCTCTCCAAAGACTAGAAAAACGACAAATAGCCATCTTTTGCCTTTATTAAAAAGGTGAAAATACGACCAAAAACAAAAGAGCCTATGTTCACGTTATAGCAATTTTACTAGTTGTGATAATCATCATTTTGATTCTAATACTACTGAAAATGATATTTTAGGCTTCCTTCATCGTTTATTAGAAGATAATCAAGAGCTGCATAATCTCCTAAGAAGTGATTATCCAGCTTTCTTGGTTGAGAGCTTTTTTCTCTTCTAGCCAAAAATAGTAAGACAGCGATAGTAAGTGTCACAACAGCAATTGTAGCGACTATGAGTATTCCAGTCGAATTGTCGGTTGAAATGAAAAGCACGGGTCGGTACATACATTACGCAAAAGTTGTCTTCCTGCAAACCGGCAAAGACGAATGGACCGTGAGCGCAGCTAAAACGGCAAAAGAAGCAACTGACCTTATCGCCGTAGGATTTGAGTACGTTACTGACATTGAAGGCTTTAAGCTGTTTAGAAAACGTAAATAAGTTGGACGATGTCGCTTCTAGCTAGGACGATGAGAAAATCGAGGTACGATGAAGCGGAAGGCGGGGAATTAGTGCTGGAAGCTTGTGAAGTCTTTTTCCGCTATTGAGTCCAAATCTAAAAAATAGCCAATCATCTTTATTTTCTTATTTATCTTAAGGTCGCGATTTGCAAAGAGAAAACCTTTAGTTCTGCCCTGAGAAAAACTCAACGGAGAAAAAGTATGCTTGTCGGCGCAATCTCAGATACTCATGACAATCTGCCTGCAGTTGAGAAAGCAGTAAAGTACCTTAACGAGCAGAAAGTAGATTTGGTGCTTCATGCAGGTGACTACGTTGCAGGCTTCGTTATCCCGAAATTCAAGCAGCTGAACTGCAAACTCATCGGCGTCTTCGGCAACAATGACGGCGACCACGAACTACTCAAAAAAAGATTCAGTGAAACTAGCAACTGCACAATACACGAACGATTTACCAAAATAGAGATCGAAGGCTACAGAATAGCTCTGCTTCATGGGCACGAAACCGAACTGTTAGATGCCGTAATTGAGAGCGGATACTTTGACGCGGTAATCCACGGGCACTCGCACAATAGAGGCATCGAAAGAAAAGGGAAAACGCTTGCCATCAACCCCGGGGAAGTCTGCGGCTACCTTACTGGAAAATGCACTCTAGCCATTCTGGACACTACAGAGAATAAGGCTAAAATAATTGAGCTTTGACTCGAAAACCCGCCACTAGTTGCCTTTGTTGTAGGGTTCTCTCATCAAATTCGCTTGCAAAAAGAACTGTTTTAGTTGTTCATCGTTTGCGCCTTTGCGCATAGGTGTTAAGATGTCAGTAAGGTTATCGTTTCTCATCAGGCACGGCTTAAGCTTTCCGTCGCTCGTAACGCGCATGCGGGTGCAATGCATACAAAAATCTGTGTTCTCGATAGGATGCACAATTTCAACTGTTACGTTTGGCAGATGGTAAATCAGGCGGTTATGCATGAAAGGTCGGCTTTCTACAGTCAAAGCTTGCTCTTTTAGGAGCTGTTCTTGCTCCTCAAGGCTTCGGTGATGCGTCAAATAGTAGTCGCCGCCGACGTTAATTGGGTCAAGCTCAATCAACTGAAGGACCACTCTGTTTTGTCGGGCGTACTCAATTAGGCTTGGAACATCGCCGACATTAACGTCTTTGAGGATGACCATGTTGAGTTTCAC
>JBEKVK010000103.1:0-5473 GCA_049514075.1 Bathyarchaeia archaeon
GTTTCAAAGTCGGCATTCGCAGCTGCTTCGACAGAAGCGGCTTCTGTGGCGTCTGAAACAAAAATCTCCAAGGCGCAAAGACGTGTAAAAGCAGCCCGCACTTGCACCGCCTTTACACAGCCAACCTCTGCCTCCAGACGCAAAAGCTGATCCAAAACCTGTGGGTTCGAGTAACCATAGCCTTCTGTCTCCAATATCGCCTTTACCTCAGCGGGAGGTAGAGACTCGCTCTCGCCTGAGAGGAGAAAAAAAAGTTTCGCCACTATTTATGCGCCTTAAGTGCTTGGCTTAGGAGCGGCGCCAACGAAACCTTGCTGACGCTTCCGGGTACGCTGTCAGTGCCTACAATCTCTTCCACGCCCGCGTCAAGGATGTGTTTCTCCGCGTCCCCGATGAGCAACCCGTGTACGCAACCGCAGAAAACATGTTTGGCGCCCTGTTCTAGAAGGATTTTTGCTGCCCCAACGATTGTGCCGCCTGTGCTGATTATGTCGTCAAGGATTATTACAGTTTGATCTTTAACGTTTAAACCCTGAGCTGTCTGAACTGTTTGCCCAGTGTAGCGGTCGCGCTGCTTATCCATATGCCCAGCCTTTCCACCTAAAACCTTCTGCGCCTGCTCCGCAATGTACATGGCTCCCTTATCAGGAGAGAGGGCAAACGCACCTTTGTGACCTTTCTGAACGAAATAGTCTGCCAGTAACGGGATGGCGCTCAGTGTTTTGGCTGGAAAAGGAAACTTCTCAAGGGCGGGTTCCGAATGAATGTTAACAGTTACTAACTCATCGATTCCTGATGCTTTGAGCATTCGCGCGACGGTTTCCACGCTGATACCTTCGCCCGCCAGAAAGGTTTTGTCCTGACGCGCATACGCCAAGTAGGGCACGACAGCAATGACTTTTTGGGCGCCGCCGCGTTTTGCCGCATCAGCCATAAACGACAACTGGAAAAGCTTCCCATCCTGCAACGGAGGACACGTAGTCTGCACAATCGCGACCTCTTCGCCCTGGACATTACCCTCCAATCGGACGTAGGATTCGCCATCAGGAAAAACCTTGGATACAACTGGTATGTAGCCGAAACCTGTAAGAGCTGAAATCTCTTCAGCAAGAGCTTTTGACGATGGACCACATATAATCTTCATGCTTCTTTCCTCTTGCCTTCTAAAATGCAAGTTCAGGTTTTAAGGCTTTATCCGCACGTTGCAAAACCATTAATCCGTTAAATTGCTGGTGCACTCAAATTGCATAACAGTTTTAAGTCCACATCAATTTTCATTGAGACAAGTTGAATCTCAATGCATACTTGGCGCTTACTGCCTCTTGAAACAAATAACGCTTCAATGAACATGGCAATCGATGAGGCAATCCTAACCGCGCGAATCGCCGATAAAGTGCCGAACACTCTGAGGTTTTACCGTTGGCAACCTTCCGCTGTCAGCATAGGAAAGAACCAGAACCCCGAAGTCGAAGTTTATCTTGATGCTTGCAAACAGTTGGGCATTGACGTGGTCCGTCGCATTAGCGGCGGCGGCACCGTTTACCATAATTACCAAGGCGAAGTCACCTACAGCGTAATCGCAAAAACAGCAGATTTGGGCTCAGCTGACATAACCTCCGTCTACTTCAAAATATACGAAGCGATACAAGCAGCGCTCAAGCTTCTGGGCATCACAGCCGACTACAGCAGTGGCGACGCTAAAAATTGCCCTAACATGACGGTTAAAGGTAAAAAAATCTCAGGCAGCAGCCAAGCCATCACCCGCGGCGTTGTGCTTCAGCATGGCACTGTTCTGCGAACCGTGGATTTGCCACAAATGTTCACGCTGCTTAAACTCAAAAACGTGGGCTGCTCCCAAGCCGCAGATATAGCCAAAGGCAAAATCACCAGCGTAGAAAACGAGTTGGGCATGGCAGTTACACCGGAAAAAGTGGCTAATGTGTTAGCCGCAGGATTTGCATCTGTTTTGAATCTTCAGTTTGAGATTGGCAAGTTGACATCGTATGAAATGGAGTTTGCATGTAAGTTGTGCAAGAAAAAATATGCGACTAACGAGTGGATTTTCGAGGCCAAAACTAGGTAAACTTTGCCTTTTATCCTAATTCTTTTTTGGTGGGTCAGGTAATTATTCCCTTTAGATAAGTTTCTGCAGCCAATTCAACTTTCACTTTGATCGTCTTTGACAGCAAATTATTCGTGCTTTTTACCACAACCGGTTTGTAAGCAAAGTTACGTCCAACCCATGACCCTTCGACCTTCCCCTTCTCATCCACGAGCACTTCTCCCACCCAGCCGATCCAACGCTTATTTCGCTCCAAAGAAACCCTCCTAGCTGACTGTGCCATCACAGCGCTCCGTCGCTTAATTTCATCACGCCCAACCAAGCTATCCTGGATTTGTGCAGCCGCTGTTTTGGGTCTGGCAAAAAACTTTGAAACATTGGTAATATCAGGCTTAACCTCTTCCAAGAGCTTAAGCGTTTTTTCGAAAGCCACTTCTGTTTCACCTGGGAACCCCACGATAACATCAGTAGCAAGTGTCAAATCAGGAAACTGCGCCCTAAACGCATCTACAATTGCCTTGAATTCGGCAACCGTGTAAAACCTGCGCATCCGGTTCAAAGTTTCGCCATCGCCGCTTTGAACGGGTAAATGAAGAAACTTGAACACCTTATCGCTCTTGAAGGCGTCAATCAGCTCTTCCTGCATATCAGTCACCATGTTCGGGGTCATCATCCCCACCCGAATCTTAAAATCACCACTCACCCCATCGAGCGCCTTAAGCAATTCCGCAAGATTACTGCGAAAGTCTTTTCCGTAACATGCGGTATCCTGAGAGGTGACCCAAAATTCTCTGGCGCCGTCTGTAAGGTCACAACTTACGCGTTTAATGACTTCTTCTACGCTGTAGCTTCTAAGATGCCCCCTTGCTTGGACAACGCAGCAGTATGCGCAGGAACCTAAACAGCCATAGTTTATTGGGACCACGCTTACAACTGGGTTAGACCTGATTTTAGGTAGGTCAAGCTTTGGCATGTTGTTCAATCCGCCCAAATCAAGAACCTTTTCGCCAGCAGCAACGCGGGTGACAACATCAACAATTTCTTCGCCAACCGAGGGACCGACTGTACCGTCAAAGGGCACTTCCCGAAGTAGCCGTTCGAAACTAATTTTGGGGAGGCAACCTGCAACTATAATTTTTTTGTTTTTTGGCGCGTGTTTTATGGCGTTTATTATGCGGTTTTCAGTTGGTCCTTTGACCGCGCAGGTGTTGTAGATTAGCACGTGAGCTTCGGATTCCGAGGAAACGATTTGGAAGCCAGCCTTTGCTAAGCAGCCTGCCAAGACTTCGCCGTCTGCGATGTTTGCTGAGCAGCCGAAGTTCTTAAGGAAAACCTGCAATTATCATGTACACCAGCATGTTAGATATTTCAGCAAGGGATAAAAACATGAAGGTTTCTGATTGGAAATTGACAGAAAGCTGCATCATCGCTTATTTGCCACTTATATGCTATGGCACCAACATGTTATATGCATATTTAAGGCATATTATATACATGTATAGGTTACAAGCCATTGTCTGTGTGTTTAATGACAAATTGGGAGAGATAAACTCATGAAACTAATTACTCTGTATCTGCCTGAAACATATATAAAAGCTTTGGACCAGCTGGTTGGCGAACGGTTCTATCCTAACCGTGCCGAAGCCATCAGGGTCGCCATCCGTGACTTAATCAGCGCTGAAGTTTGGAGGAGAAAGGGCGTTGACTAAACACCCCTTACACGACGAAGTTCTCAAAAACCCGCTGAACATTGAAGACATTAAAGTTGAGGTTGTCCCAAAAATGATCGACAACTCAATGGTTATAGACGGCACACATGTCGTTCGTAAACCGAAAAACAAAATGAAAGTTGGAATGACTAAATCCAAAATGACCCCGAAGAGAACCAGCCGACTGGAAAAAGCGACAAATTGCCTCTATGACCTGGAAGAAGCACACGAACCAGAAAAAACCCTTAACCTAACCTTGAGTCTATATCAGATGGAAGATTATTAACCGACTCTTCTGTCTCTACCTTTTTGTTCTTTGATTTTTCGTGTAATTTTCTTTAGTGGAAAAGCTATTATTCTTAAAAACCGATTTAGCATTCATGAACGACATCCTTTTTCAACTAAGACGAGACTTGGCGGCTAGTGCAGATCCTCAAACGCAGAAAACGTTTCAACGCTTTTTTAAAGAACAAGTAAAATATTACGGCGTTAAAACTCCTAATGTTGGGAAAATAGCGAAGAATTACTGGAAACAAGTGAAAACGCTGGACAAGAAAAACATTTTTGCTTTGTGCGAAGCGCTTTTTCGTTCCGATTACACTGAAGAGGCATTTGTAGTTTCCTTCTGGTTGCCCAACTATGTAGCTAACCTTGAACCCGAAGACTTAGCAACCTTCAAGGTGTGGATTGAATGTTACATTAACAATTGGGCTAAGTGCGACGGCTTCTGCAACCACACAATCGGCGACCTCATCCAAAAATACCCGCAGCTCACAAGGGAAATAAAAAGCTGGGCTGAAAGCAAAAACCGTTGGCTTAGGCGGGCTTCAGCTGTTTCGCTTATCGTTCCAGCAAAGAAAGGCGATTTTCTCAAGGATGCCCTTGAAATCTGCGATTTGCTGCTGCTCGACGGGGATGAGATGGTTCAGAAGGGCTATGGGTGGCTGTTGAAAGAGGAGAGCAGAAGACACCAACGTGAAATCTTCGACTACGTGGTCAAAAACAAGGCTGTCATGCCTCGGACTGCTCTAAGGTACGCCATCGAGCTAATGCCAAAAGAACTTAAGGTTCTGGCAATGGAAAAATCTTAACTTCTCAAATTGTTTTCTCTTTACGCTTGCTGCCGAATGCGTAAAGACTAATACCGAACGTATCCAGATTAGTTGTGCCTCTTGGCCGAAACCTGGGAGGACGGAGAAAGAGCTTTGAATCAAGAAACTATCCCTTTGCCCGACGGGCGTAAACTGGGATACTACGTAGTAGGCATGGGTAAACCAGTCGTTTATTTCCACGGGACTGCTAGCAGCCGCTTAGAAGTTCTGCTCTTAAGAGAGCTCGCAAACTCTGCTAGGCTAAAAATAATCGGCATCGACAGACCAGGCTACGGGTTGTCAACCTTTTGCCCGAGAGCTAGTCTTCAAGATTTCAATTCGGACGTCAACTCCTTAACTGGCCATTTGGGTTTTGAGCGATTTGGTGTCTTGGGTTGGTCAGGCGGCGGCGCCTTTGCTCTTGCGTACCTAGCCTGTAACCCTGAACGTGTAACCACAGCGGTGATTGCCGGAGCTCCAGCCCTGCCATTCGATGTTTCCACCGCCCACAACATGCCTCTTGCGCGCTTCATCATGAAAACCCCCTTTGTCGGACTCTTTGCTATGAAGAGAATGAGAAGCCAAGTGCTCAAAGCCAACGGGGACATTTC
>JBEKVK010000104.1:0-6893 GCA_049514075.1 Bathyarchaeia archaeon
CACGGGCAGCCTTCGCTTTAAGCCCAGTGCCAGTTAAGCTTGCTGAACGGCTCGGTCAAAGAGGCCTAAACCTTCCCGAATACATCATCAGCTGGTACCATTCAGTAACCCAATGACTAAGCCAATCCTTGCTTTTCTTACACCATTATTCTTCCTAAGAATTGTGTAACAAAGTAGCCAGTACTTCCTATGGATAGTTCTTTCGAGAATGCAACAAATTGTCACATCACATAATGTTAAGTTATTTGACACCTTGAAGGGTCACCCCTCCCATTCTCTTGTGTGTACAAGCCTACCGGTCGGTCAAATGTATATACACTTTGTTGATACACTTTGTTGATACACTCGTGAAGAGCGTTGACCAGCCTATTGTCATTTCGCTTTGACCTGCTATTTTAAGTCGGTTCCAGGATTAATTCTATGACAAAAGAATTGACAGAAGTTTTTCTTGAATTGAACTGGGTAATCTTCGCTTGTAACGCAGCCTATTAAATCAGTCAACCTTCTATCTTTGAGCCATCAAAAAAGAATTATGGTGGATTGCTGCCTTCCTGCAACCAGAACAACTTTCTTCTAAACGCCAACACCACGATAAACAATGCAACCGCTATGGACGCGGCAGCTACCAACGAAATCTCCGTTCGCGTTTTGAGTTAACGTAGGAATCATGAGCGGGAAGCGGTCGATTATCGTTGGGTCGGTTCGGATTAGGTAGGATGTGTCGCCGACGCTTGAGTTGCCGATTTGGGTGGCGTTCGGGTACTTTGCCGTATAGTCGCTCCAATAGTTGCCCGCTGAGCCGTTATCCCATGGAGGAAGCGTTCCTGGGTCTGTTGGTCCCAATGCATCTGAGTTGGTCGAGACAATTGTCGTGTTCAAGTTGATTATGAAATTGTTGTCGTAAATTAGATAGCTGAAATCTTCATATGTGCCGAGGGTGAAGCAGATCCCGTTTTCTGTAAAATTATTCTTTGTCACTGTGGTCTTCAGAGTCGGGAAAATCATTATGCCACAGTAGTTGTAAGCGATCAGGTTTTGCGAGACAAGGTTGCCACTGCCTTTTATGTACACGCCGTAGATGTTGTCCGAAAGGCAATTGCCGCTGACGATGTAGTTATCAGCGTATATTGCGATGGCGTTCTCAGTTCTGCTAATGTTGTTGTCCGCAACTGCGTTTCCATCGTAAGCTCCAGCTACTCCCGTTTCCCAACCTGAGATCACAAAATCCTGAACGGTCACGTTGCTGCAGGTTAAATCTATCGCAGCCGTGTCTTCCAACCCTGCAACTCCCGGTGTCCCCCAGCCGTCTGCACCCTGAAGAGAGAAACCTTCACCGTCAAGCACAATGTTGCAGCACAACACTGTAATAGGTGAATCTTGGATGTTTCCCATAAATCTGTAAATGTTTCCTTGATGCTGAATCAAACTGGTTCCCGAAACCGAGCCGTCCGCGTTAATGACTATGGCTCCGGCGGACTGAGCTCTAACTCCAAAGCTGGTTAAGTTTAGAATAGACAGGCAAAGCAAAACACAAATAATCGTTAACTTCCGGTTCGTTTTCATTCCAGACTCAGGCCTTGTATGTCTAAGGAAGCAACACCCATCTTTTAGCTCTCCCAAAGGAACAAACTGTTCTCTCAAAAGAACAGTCAAAAAACGATGAAATCGCGCTAATGTTAGTTCAGCCAGAGCGGTCTGCCTGAGAAAAATTCAGTCAAAAACACTGCAAAATCAACGTTCTCAGAGTACACTCCACCTATTTCGCCGTTAACCATAACCCTCAGTTTCTTTCGAATCGATTCAGCAATCAAGTCAGCCACGCCAGCGTTTTTGCCTCCATCAGCGAGCTTGTCCAATAAAAGAGTGATGATGTCAGTTGTTTTGCGAGGCAACAATACAACCCAGCGCCCATCCTCTACTGTGGGGCCTGAAATAACTTGATCGTTTACGGTGTACTTCGCCAAAAATGATTCACACTCGGCTTCCCGTTCAAGCGGCGGACCCAGATGCTTCTTGATGTTTGGAAGAACTTGCTGCTCAAGCTCGTAAACGAAGACGCTGAGACTTTTTTCGTTGCTCCAAACGGATTCCTTGATGATTTTGTAGTCGCTTAACTCTATTAGCTTGTGTAATGAACGCTTTGTTCTGTAGAGCTGACCCCAGAGAACATCGGGGACAGCGGGGACTTGATCAACAACTAGGAATAATGTGGATGACCCGCGGCTTTCAATTTCCGATTTTAGACTTTCAAGCGGCAGGGCTGCGGTTTTAGACGGGAAAAAGAAGGCATTGCTTGGTGTTTCTAAGAATGCCCTAGAGGCAGCCATGAAATCATATAGCTTAGCAGGTTGAACTGCGGAAGCGACATTTCTTGCTTTGTCAACCGGATCAACAATCACCATAGGTTCTGGAAAAAGCAGAGATATCTCATGTTGCCTGCCAGCGTAGTAGTTTTCGATGTCGATTACTAACCGTCTATTGTAATGTGCAAACGCTTCCAAGGTCTGCGCGAGTGACCCATATTTCATTACCAGCAACTCGCAAAGATAGCCACTGAAACCGCCGACCTTTATTTCGGCTCCATAGACGCCTGTTCCTTGCATGAACCTTTTCAGAAGCCTTACTTCGCTGCGCATCTCTGCAGTCAAATGTTTCTTAATGTAGTCGGTATGGTAAGGTGTTCTATCTGTTGCGCTTTGCCATTCGCCGGGCTTAGCATCATAACATGGGACGATGTCTACACGGTATCCTTGAACGAATACTTCAAGGTAAGGATGCTCAGCGAAACGTTCAATCTGCTCGTACTTGCCAGCTGCTTTTTTAGCTATTCTCAAACCTATTTCCCCAAGGTCTTTCCTTTGGATTGAGGTTGGCAGCCGCATGAAAATATCTATATCTGGGTTTTCCCGAAGCCACGTGTCTTTGGCAACCGAACCTTCAACACGTACAATCGCCTCAATTCCCTCATCCTTGCAAGCTGAAGCTACTTTCAGCTCTAGCTCTCGGGTTATAGCCTCAACTTTGGCAATGTCACTTTTTTGTGGCGTGATTTGCTGCAGAACTTGCTTGGTAACGGCTTCGATTTTCTGCATTGCGGTTATTTTTGCTCCTGTGATGGGCAGTATTCTCTTAGTGTCGAGTAAGTTGGACCTTTAGACGAAAGCTGACTACGCTTGAGGCGAAGACAATCGGCCTTTATTATGCCAAACTCGTAGTCTGCTTTATTTGTTACCAATTCAGCTAGGTTCTGCTTGTTTACGCCTGACCTCACTCGGGCAATGGTCAAATGAGGACTAAAGCCGTAAGCGTCTGCCGCAAACCCCAGGGCGCGAATCTGAGGTTCCAGTTGGGTGAAAATGCTTTTGAGTTGTTCCACTCCGTCAGTCATTCCTGCCCAAACAACACGGGGATAGTTGAGGCTGGGAAAAACGCCTAGACCGCAGAGCTTAATGGTGAAAGGCGTAAACTTTACGTTCTTCATTGCTTCGTAAACTTTGTCAACCATGCTTGGGCTGATGTCGCCTAAGAACCTGGTCGTAATATGGATGTTTTGAGGGGCTACTGGTCTTAAATCTGCGCCTGTTTCAGTCAGAAGTTTCTGTGCGGAAGCAAGCCTGTTGAGCACTTGTTCGTTTTGCATATCAAACGCAATGAAGCTTCTAATCTGTTCAGACATCACTTGTCCCTTTAGGTATTTTTAACACATAACTTTCATAAATGCTTTTTAATCGCAGCTTTTTTGCGAGTATTTGGCGTTCAATTTCTTTTTTTCCGTGACGTCTGGATTCTCTTCTTTCTTCTCTATTTCTATGGGTTCTTCTTGTAAAAGCATTGTTTAATGGAAAGTCACCCCGTCCACTTCTGCACGATGTTACGCTGAAACATATTAGAAGTTTTATTTGGAAATATATAGTAGGATGGAATTTAGTCAACCGGTTTTTGCTTTATGGATAGTTTTTAATTGAAGTTAATCTTATAGAACCAAAAAAGGGTTAAGTTATGAGCGCTGACAAAATTGTTGTGGGTTTAGCAGGGATGCCTGGTTCGGGTAAATCCCTTGTTGTTGACGCCGCACGAGAATTAGGTTACGAAATCGTTGTCATGGGAGACGTTGTCAGGGCGGAAACAATTAAGCGGGGCTTTGATTTAACCGCGCAAAATGTGGGCAGAGTTATGCTGGAACTTCGCGCAGAAGGCGGAAATGCCGTAGTGGCCTCAAAATGCATTCCCAGAATTGAAGAGCAAAGTGGTGACAAAGTTCTTGTTGATGGATTGCGGAGCCTCTACGAGGTTGATACTTTCAAGGCACATTTCAATAAATTCTCCGTTGCAGCAGTGCACGCTTCACCTGAAACAAGGTTTAGCCGTTTGTTCAGCCGGCGCCGAAGCGACGATCCCAATGTGTGGGAGGTCTTCTATGAACGTGACATGCGCGAACTTGGCGTCGGGTTAGGCAACGTTATTGCGATGGCTGAGCAGTTGATAGTTAACGATAATAGTGCTGAAGAAGCTAAGGGAGCAGTTAAGAAAGCACTGGGAAGGATTGAGGCGAAATGGATCAAGTAACAGTTCATGCTGAAACGGAAATTAACCCGACCGAAACCGAAGAAAAAGTCAAAACCGCCGTCTTCAACATACTGGGCAACGTTTCTATAACAGTCACGCCCGATGGCAAATGCAGCGTTCTGAAGGCTGATGCATCTGGGCAGGATTCTCTTTTTAAACTTCGCAACTTACTGCGAAACGATAGAATTCGTGACGCCGCCCGAAAAGCCCTGTTCCATGGCATCCGAGGAAACTTTATCAGCTTCTGCTTGAACAAGCAGGTAGCTTTTGCGGGGCACGTCTCTTTTTCGGAAGAGACAGCCGAGTCACCTTTAGGTCCAATGCGTGTAACTATTACAAGTAATAATCCAAGGCAGCTAGTCGAGTGGCTTGCTGAAAGCACAAGGTAGGCAAGAACCGAGATGGCTGAAAGGGCGCAGGTAGCAAAAAACGGTGCAGTTCTGCTAGGTGAGAGCGTAGCTTGTGACGCGTTTGACGAGCATCGCCCCCTCCGAGTTGTAACCCATGCGCATGCAGACCACCTTGGTGGCTTACGTAAGAGCGTCAAATGCTGCCAGAAAATTTTGATGACCAGTGCCACAAGAGACCTCGCCGAGAAACTTGACCACACCCTTAAACTTAGAAACGATAGAATACAAACGTTAGCATACGGCGAACCCATGCTGTTTAGCGACGAACGCATAACATTGCTTAAAGCCGACCACATTTTGGGCGCAGCGCAAGTGTTAGTTGAGGATGCCGGCGGCATACGAATCGTCTACAGCGGCGACTTCCGCGTTGACGGAACACCAACAGTGGAGTGCGACGTACTAGTCGTTGAGGCAACATACGGGAGCCCTTCCTGCAGACGCAAATTCAACGTGGATGTACGTGAACTCTTTGTCTCCATGGTTGAAAGACGACTGCGCGGCGGATCCGTTTACGTTTTCGGGTACCACGGGAAACTTCAAGAAGCCATGCAGCTTCTAAGAGACGCTGACGTTTCGGTGCCCTTCGTTATGCCTGAGCGGGTACATGAAATCACAGAAGTCTGCAAACACCATGGTATGCGAATAGGCGACATGTCGCTTTCAACGGATACAGACGGACACCGTCTTTTAGAAGACAACCTTCCATGTGTCGCCTTCTACCATATGAATGCCCGCGGCTCTGTGGGGTTACGAAATGCGCGCATCTGCCTCAGCGGCTGGGAATTTAATACGGCGTGCAAGCAAATCGGCGAAAGGGAATATCTGGTTGCTTTGAGCGATCACTCGGATTTTGACGGGTTAATCGAGTACGTGGAACGCTCAAAAGCAAAACTAGTAATAACAGACAACCTGTTGATTTTGGTTAAGCTTAAAAGCTCAAAGTGGAACTACTCTTTCAATTTACACTCACACAAGGTAATGTAAATTGACTAAAACATCCGTAATTTCAGGTTTCTATAAGCTTCCGTTAAAGGAGCGTTTAGCTATCGTTAAAGATTTTGCAAGTTTAACTGACGAAGAAATCGCGCTGCTTGAAAACACCGGTGCAGTTGCTTTTGACACAGTCAATCATATGGTAGAAAACGTAATTGGCGTTTTCCCTGAACCATTAGGTCTTGCGGTTAACTTCCAAATTAATGGCAAAGATTACCTTATACCGATGGCAACAGAAGAGCCGAGCGTCATAGCAGCTGCATGCTACGCGGCAAAAATGGTCCGCGACGGAGGAGGTTTCCACACAAGTAGCACAGCGCCAATAATGATTGGTCAAGTTCAAGTTGTCGATTTAAAAGACTCTTTGCAAGCGAAAAAACAAGTTCTTGAAGCCAAAGCGGATATTCTAAAGAAAGCAAACGATCAAGACCCGGTTTTGAATTCTTTCGGTGGCGGAGCCAAGGATCTGGATGCGAAAATCATCGAAACCACTATGGGCAACATGCTTATCGTTGAGTTGTATGTTGATTGCCGCGACGCAATGGGCGGGAACGCTGTAAACACAATGGCTGAAGCAATAGCTCCCCAAATTGAAGAGTTAACCGGAGGTCATGTTTACCTGCGCATTATCTCTAACCTGGCTACTAAACGAATGGCGAAAGCCTGGTGCTCAATACCTAAAGAATCCTTGGGTGGAGAAGCAGTAGTAGATGGCATCGCTTACGCTTCTGCTTTCGCAGCAGCTGACCCTTACCGCGCTGCAACACATAACAAAGGTGCTATGAATGGTATCATTGCCGTTGTTCTCGCCACAGGAAATGACCATCGTGCTATCGAGGCTGGCGCCCACGCATACGCCGCATTGAATGGACCTTACACGAGCATTTCAAAATGGACGAAAAAAGAGAACGGCGACTTGGAAGG
>JBEKVK010000105.1:0-9864 GCA_049514075.1 Bathyarchaeia archaeon
GAACTGGGCATTTGCAATTGCTATGGCGTCGGCGGCATTGCTTTCGTACTCGTGTGGATCAGCATTGGGGTCTGTAACGATGCTCGTCACGTTAACATGTGTTCCGCCAAGCTGAGATACCAGACTGCCCCAGAAATTTTCGGCGGCAACCACCTTTATCACATTTGATGTTGAATTTGAGTTTGCATTAGGATTGCCTGATAGGTATATGCCGATGAAAACTGCAAGTAGGATTATTGCGACCAAAACTGCGACAATTATGTAATATGTTTTTTTCATCGAATATACACATATTTGACATTGTTTTAGACTTTATTAAGTTTTTTGCTTTTTTTAATAAAACATAATTGACTTTTTATCAAGCGTTCTAGCGATCACTCAATTAATCAAAAAGTTTGCAAAAGGCGATTTGAACAGCTTCAGTTTCTAAAACGCTTGATTTCCAAAAGCTAAAATAACAATATTTAAGTCAAGCAAGTTCAATAGTGTGGAAAACTGTGAATAGGTGAATTAAGTGAGTATTATCAGTCTTTCATTGCCAAATGAACTTCTTGAACAGCTAGACACTATTCTTGGTGAAGATCGAAGCGCGACGCGTTCCGAAGTAGTTCGTCAGGCCGTCCGCCTGTATCTTACTCAATACAATGAACTGGAAAAAATCCAGGGAAACGTCATAGCAACTATAACGGTTCTCTACGATAAAGCTGAACAAAACAAGGAGCTGTTCAGGCTGCAGCATGAGTTTGACGATATGATAACGGCGTATCTCCATGCACATCTGTCTGAGACAAGCTGCCTTGAAGTTATGGTTGTTAAAGGCTCCTCGGAGCGACTAAGAAGCTTAATCGACGGACTGAAAGCCAACAAGCCAGTTAAGCAGATAAAGTTTTCAATCATGGCAATTAACGAAAAAGAAACCTAGTCTTTTGGAAGTACATTCCAGCTTTATTTCATTCTTCTTGAAATTTTGGCACTTAGCTCAAATCAAACTTGGGGCGGTCCAATTGAGTTTAAATCATAGAATGCGCTAGAAAAAAACGAATTTGGACCTAGCAACGCTCAGGGGAAGGCTTTAATGCTACAAGCAATTAACGTTTTGTGACCATTATGATACTTGGAATTTGCGGGAGCCCCAGAGAGCAAGCCACCGAGTATACGTTGAAGGAAGCTCTGCGGCTACTTGGCGAGAAAGGGTTTGAAACCCAGTTTTGGACTGTGCGTGGAAAATGGGTTGATTTTTGCGCTCACTGCGATTACTGCCTCCAAAACAAAGAGTGCATCGTTCAAGACGATGTACAGGAGCTTTATACGCTGCTTACCGAGGCGAAGGGCATAATCTTTGCGTCTCCTGTGTACAATGGAGGGGTAAGCGCTCAAACGAAAGCGTTGATGGATAGAACCCGAGCTTTGGTCGCGGCAGACAAGAATGTTTTCAAAGGCAAAATCGGAATGGGCATCGTCGTAGGCGGCGACAGGAACGGAGGGCAAGAGTTCGCACTCATGCAGATCCACTCATTCTACATTATTAATGGAATGATGCCTGTTGGCGGAGGGTTCTTTGGAGCCAATTTAGGAGCTACCTTCTGGAGCAAAGACACACTTGAAGGTATTAAGGCGGATGAAGAAGGTTTCAGAAGCTTAAAGAAAACGATTAAAAAGTTTGCAGCCTTCATGGAAGTAGCTGAAAAAAAATAGTTGGTTGATTGGCATGGTTGAAAATGTAAAAGTCAAAAAGCCCAAGGTTGCTTGGGGAATTACTGGTGCTGGCGACAAAATCGCCGAAATAGTCGAGGTCATGAAAGATCTAAAGAAGCAGTCAGAGGACAAGGTTGAGATCGACGTGTTCATCTCCAAAGCCGCTGACACTATGCTGAAATTTTATAGGCTGGAAGATGAAATCAAAAAGAACTTTCCCAAAGTTATGGTTGAAATCAACGCCAACTCGCCTTTTCTTGCTGCGTGGCTACAAAGCGGCAAATACGAATTCTTGCTCATCGCACCTGCCAGCTCGAACACCGTGGCTAAAATCGTTAACAGCATAAGCGACACCATGCTCACCAACGCTGCCATCATGAGCCTTAAAGCCTTCAGACCCGTCTATATTCTGCCAACTGATTATAAGGAAAGCGTCGTTTCAACGATATTGCCAAATGGCAAAGAAATGAAGCTGCGGGTTCGCAAGGAAGAAGCTGCTCAAGTGCGAAAGCTGGAAGCAACAGAGGATGTGCATGTGCTTGAAAGCCCACAAAAGATGAAAGAAGCCTTCTTGGATTGGCTAAAAACGCTGCAATCCTAAAGCCCAATTTCTTTTGGATGCTCTGCGTTGTCTTTTTGAGCGACAATCGTGTTCCAATCCGAATCAGCTTCTGTGAATACTCGGACGCATACGAAACCGATTGACTGCAAGGTACGGCGGATTTCTTCCAGCGGGAAGAGTTTTACATGGGTTTCTTTAATCACTTTTGCAGGAGTGGCGCGGTGTTTCAGTTCATTGATTAAAAGCAGCTTCCCGCCTGGTTTGAGTACCCGTTTTATCTCCCTTAAAGCGTCAGCAAATCTTTGCCAGAAATAATAGGTTTCGCAAGCTGTCACCAAATCAAAGAAGCCATCCCTAAAACCCATTTTTTCAACTGAACCTTGAATTATTTCCACTCGGTTCTTGGCAACCAAAGTTTTGTTAGTTTTTTTGGAAAATTTCACCATGTCCAAAGAATAATCAAGCCCGAAGATTTTGCCCTCTGGCGCCGACCTGGCTAATTTGCCAATCGTTTTACCGCCGCCGCAACCCACATCCAAGATCACAAAATCGGGGCCAACGATGATTTTTGACAGCCCCCACAATGTTAGCTTTTGATGATGTTGATTCATCATTGCAGCAACCAGCCTGCCCTGAGGACCCGTCGGACACTGATATTGATCCCCTAAATTGGACATCTCAAACGCCTCCATATGCTAGAACAAGCCTTCTAATAAAGTGCGACAAGCTAAAAATCAACATTTATTGGAAATTGTTCGGAATCATATCATTGTGGTTAGGTGAAGATATAGAAAACAACCGCTTGGTTACGATTGTTGTATGCCTTAACTTTCCAGAAAAGGAAAAGTTTTATTGATGGTCTTTTTGTGTCGCGCTCAAAAGGCCATTTTATACTTCTATTTGCTTTAGGGCGCGTGTACGTATTTTTCAAGCAGAGTTCTCTTGTTTACGACGTTGAGTTGTTTGAACAGGAAATCAAACTTTGCCTCGATTTCAGCCGCAATTGCATCCCGGGTTGCACTTGGAAGCTTAATGATTTCTTTCTTGAAGGGGCCTAACCCTTTCTTGCGTGTCTTATAGAGGAATTGGTCCTCGGTTTCGCCTGCCTTTGCCTCATTCGCCGCGTTGACTTTTAGCCATTCATAGATTTTCTTTTTCAGGTCAGTTGGGAAATGCTTTGATTCGTAAATCATGTTTTGAAACTCGGTGGCTAAGTGTACTTCGGCGGTTTCGCATTCGACGAACTTGTGGAATGCTTCTGGTGGCAGCGTTGATGCCCCGTGTTGGACTGCTCCCGCCAACCCGTATGTTTTGCGGGCAATTTCGGAAAGTGTCTTTAGCGTGTTGAAGTCAAGACTAATTTGCTTAATTGATCCGTCGGGTAGGACGATGCCGCCGTGTGTTGTTCCCGTTTGAACCGAAATCTTGCTGATGCCGATCAAGCCTTTAGGTAGCCTTTCTTTGAGTCCTTCCATGAAGACATGCAGGTCTTCAGGCGTGGAATTCTGGTGTCCAATCTCGCCGATTTCCCCACCTACTGAAATCGTTGTTACTTTCGGTTCATGTTGGCGGGCAAACTGGGCAAGTTTTGCACAAACGTCATAATTTAGGAGTTGCTGCTCTTTGTAGGTCGGTTTGGATAAGTCGACGAGCGTTGAGGAGTCGATGTCGATATT
Source organism: Bathyarchaeia archaeon (assembly GCA_049514075.1). Lineage (GTDB taxonomy): Archaea > Thermoproteota > Bathyarchaeia > Bathyarchaeales > Bathycorpusculaceae > Bathycorpusculum. The sequence continues at coordinate 3,934 of JBEKVK010000105.1, forward strand.
GTAGAAACCCGAATTGATGGCATCCCAGATCAGAGTTTGCAAGCTTTCAAGTTCTTTCTTTGGGTTTTCTTTGTATTTGGCGGCGTTGGCTTGGAAATGGTCGCCTTGTATGAAGACTGGACCAGAATATTCTTCTTTTATTGCCGCGGCCATTACCATGCTTGCGAACTCGACGGGTGGCTGATTGGTGTAGGCGATTTCGGAGCGGGCGATCTCGAAAACAAAGGCGCCCGAATCATTTTTCTTAGCGACCCTGAAAATCGCGCGAGCCAAATCATAAGTCATGCTTCGCAAATTTATTGCAGGAACTGTGAAGCCGGAGAATTCTCCCCTGCCCCGCGCCATGTAAAATTCCTGGATGCTAGCTGGATAAATCCCCATTGCGAAAGCGTTCTTAAAGATTTTTTGAGCTAAAGGCTTCTTTTTTGAAACATCATCTTCCAAAATTATTTCGGTTACCGTTTTCTCAACATCAAACGATTCTGCTTTGATAATCTCACATCCCCAAATCGGTGCCTATTCTTATGTGCCCAATTTGTCTTATTTTAATATTAAGCCTTGCGGAGAGATGGAATATTAAGCCTTGCGGAGAGATGGTTCGCCGAAACAAAAGTTAATATTTCTTTGTTGCCTAAAATGCGCTTATGTCTTTTCATGTTAGACGCAAGGACCGAGAAATAGTGGACCCAGAAGAGATGCGGCAGGTGCTGAAAACAACCCAATATGTCACTGTTGCTTTCTGCATGAACAACGAACCCTATCTTGTGTCGCTGAGCCACGGATACGACGAATCAAAAAATTGCATATACTTCCACTGTGCACCTGAAGGCAAAAAACTCGTCTATTTGAAGGCGAACAGCAGGGTTTGGGGTCAGGCTGTGCTGGATTTCGGCGTTACCGACGAATGCGATTACGTTTACAGTTCAGTCCACTTCTGCGGCAAAATGACGCTCGTCGATGACCTCGGCGAGAAGCAGCATGGACTCGAAGTGCTGGTACGGCAGCTTTCCCTTGATCCTGAGAAAAAATTGGTAAACATTAAACCTGAAAAGCTACAAAAGACAACAATCGGAAGAATAGACATCGAATACATGACAGGCAAAAAAGGTTCGCCGAACAAAGAAAGACTGCTGGACCTGAAAAACTCTGTTTTCCGCAGAAAATGATTCAGGCCAAATTAAGACCCGATCTGATTGAGTTCAACTTGGTAGATTTCTAGGTTTTGGTTTGTGTAAACAGGTTTTAGCCAGCTAATTGCGTTGAATCTAGCTGTGCATCCTGGATAATGATACTTTTCGTCGTTGCCGACGTACACGTACGAAACCTTGTATTCTTTGACAACTGCTTCCAGTTGCGCAGCCGTACCCTGATAAGCTGTGTCGATGTCGGAATCACGTTTATCGATTTGGCTGAGGGGAATGCCCCATCCGTAAGGCCAGTTGACGTAGGACGAAACAGTGAGTCTTCCTCCAATCATGGCTGGTGGACATTGAATAGAATAGTACGTTAAGAAAACGGAGTCTGGCGGCGTGTTGCTGCGCACCCAGAGCCCAAGCTGATACTCGGGTGTTGTTGCTCCCAAATAGTTTGTTCCAAAATTGTAGATCACTACGCTCGCTGAAGCCAAAATTGAAAGCAAAACCAACGTCACAATCACAATTTTCTTGGTCTTAGACAACATTACCCCAGCTAAGACGGCAATTGGGATCCATGCGAAAATGAAGAATTTGTACATGTCCCACGGGTTAGGCGTAATTACGAGAACAATAGGAATCAGCAGCAGAAAAAGCATCGTTGCTTTCAGAGTTTCGTTTCCAGATTTCACAAAAGAAACGATTGCTACCACGAAGGGCACTCCAAGGTTGAGAAGGTAATAGAGAGGCGGGTCTTTTGCGAAGTTTAAAACGAAGGCGATACTCAACGAAATAGTGGCTGGTGGCCCATGGTTTAGAATGAAAGGCAAGGCTAAAGCGGTCGGCAATAAGAAATAGAAGCAGTTTGTCAGCTTGAACTTCTTCAAGTTAAACAGTGCAGCGATGACGAAGGCGATGTAGCAGCAGAGAAACCCGACGTTGTGGAATTCAAAAAGAAGGCCAGTCATGATCCCCGCCAGCAACAGCCGATTTTTGCTTTCCATGTTTGTCAGCAAAGCTAAAACGAAAGCGAACACGGGCAAACCTATGAGGAGTGGTCTTTGCTGGAGTAAATTGTCAAAGATAGGCGGCAATCCGAAATTTTGGGCGTACTGGTATGCATAATTTTGGGTAGCGTTAAAGCTCCCTGTAAATATCGCGTTGAAAAGGCCAAAGTAGCTTAATCCCCAGCCGAACGTTGCGATGATAGTTGCGATAATTGCTGCTCGCCTGCCTTTGGGTCGAGTCAAGGCGTAGATGGCGAGCCCGAAAATGAGTATGAAGACGGCGTTTAGGAAGGGCAGAAGCTGGGGAAGGTAGCCGAAGACGTTCTCAATGATGGCTGTGTGAAAATCAACGAAGTAGTAGTAGGTCATTGGTACCCCCGCGAAATTAGGCATTTGCGGCGGAAAATTCCCGTTGTTAAGGCTTTCAATAATCTCGTAGTGAAGAGGAGTGTCTTGCCAGTTTGAACCCGTCAAAACTATCCCATACTGGTTTCCAGCCCAAACGCTTCTGGCTAAAACAACAAGTGCAATTGCGAAGATTACCGCGAACAGAAGAAGGCTTGTCTTCTTGATCTGTTTGACTCGGAGGAATTTGGGCGGCTGAATCACTTCACCCTTCCAGTAAACTACCAGCGTGTAGAATGCTGTCAGGGCGAGGAAACTGAAGAGAATGGTTTGCCGCGAATACCCAACAGCCAAAGACAAATAATAAATTAACTCAACAGACACTAAGACGCTGAAAAGAGGAACGAACGCCCAGATTTCATGCGATTTAAGCTTGAAGAATCGATATGCAATCAAGCCCGGAACCAAAAAAGTGAAGACAAAGGCGGCGAAAAGAGCGACATAGATGGAAGGAAACGATGCCAAAGCGAGAACAAGTAGGAGTACGCAGAGCCAGTACTTTTGTAGAACCGATGAAGCATCTGTGTTACTTAATACTCTCCTCACACCCTATTACATCAATCAAGCAACCAGAAACGTATTAAAATTGTGCATAAAACGCTTTTTCAAATTGGCAACGGCAGTAAGAAATCGTTTTCTAACAAACTCATAATCTTTGACCGCGGGAAAAGTTAATTAGCTAAAGATATTAGTATTGTTGCGGCGCTTGTGCCCAGGTAGTATAGTTCGGTCTCAGCGTGAATTCTTTCGCGTTGCCGAAGCAGTATATGCGGCTGTCGCCCGCAGGACCCGGGTCCAAATCCCGGCCTGGGCGCCAAAACACTCTATTTCACCTCATTTTACAAAATAAGGCTGTAATTGAGCCTAATTTCCTGTTTATGCTTAAAATACTTGTACAGAATTTCAATAATTAAGGAGATTCAGACCTGCCTTGGGATGAGTCCGGTAGAGACTTGCATATGGCACGAAGCCTTTGGAATTCGACCGCGATTTTCGCCGTGCTACCCATAGTATTGGAACCACGAAACTAAACAGCAATACCATACTAAAACCCACAAATTTCTGTTTTTAAATCGAAATTCATCTCGACAAAAATGAAACAGACTTAGAGGTTGTTGTTTTTAGCGCGCGCGCGCGCTAAACCTTTGAAGGGAGCGATACGGTGGGGGCTGATTACAGGCGCATTTTACGTTTTCTTGTATTGGCTGCTTAATACTGCTTTGTGGTTCTCGGTAATAGACGAGAAAGGATGGGTCTACCTGACCTCCTACCCGCAGAACCTACTAAGTTTTATTTTAACGGTAGCTGGACTGCTGGCTTTAGGCATTTATGCGGTGGGCTTTAGCGTAAAGTCAAGAAGAGCGGAAACTCTTAAGGAATTGAACCTGAAGATTGTGGGGGTTATCATTTTGGCTCTTGGTCTGTATTTTCTCTGGAACTATTTAACATGGATTTATTTCGGAGGGTGGAGCGAATGGTATGCATGGTTCCTCGGGCACAACGAAGACTTGTGGATACTGTCGCTTCCAATGCTTGGGTTGCCGTTGTTGTTTGCCAAAAAAACTGAGGAAAAATAGCTCCAAGCGCGATGTGTAAATCGTAAATTTTCTTATTTTTCCTATTTCTTAAAAAAACATGCCAATGCGGAATTATCGAATTTGAGGCAACTTTTCTTAAACAGTTCAGCGCCATACAATCTGACTTGTCATGCATTGATGTGCTTTCCTCGCAGTTGTCTTAGCCTTGTTGGTGGTCAGCACGTTGCTGTGTTCATCCTTTGCCCAGAGCAATGTGATCGACGTCAAAGCAGGCGATTGAATACGATACAAAGTAACCGTCAGGAAATCCTATCTCGGAATACTAGCTGGCGCGCGCTTGATTGTGGACTTGAACCTGTTTAAATCGGGAACCCGGCGGATGCACCATATTTATTGGAATATGGGTGGAGTTCTAAAAATCTTTAATCTTAACAAAGGGACTCAGACCGTTTCAGGGGCAAGCCCGATCCGACCCCCCGGGATTATGAGGATGCGCTAAATATTTTAGATGAATCCAACAGTTCTGTCGGTACGCGGTTTTTATTTTCCGAGTTAAAACCCGAGTGTGGACATAGGCCTGGGCGCTAAAACTCTATATTCAAGACATTTTACGAAAACAAGTCCTTAACAGAGCTTTTTTCGATATCACGATGAGGACCCCTAATGACACCCTTAGCTGTGATTTGTTTAAAATAGAACATTGACTGTTTTTGCTCTAAATTTTACTCCAACTGGAATTGAACCTGTTTAGGTCGCAACTCAGATGGTTTGCCTGACCCCTTATTTTCTTAAACATGTTGGTTAAGCTATTGGGCGCCAACCTGTTTGGGAATAAGTTTGGTCATATTCACGGGCTGCGCATAGGATTGGGATAAAGAAGAAAGAAGATTTCTGTAATTGCAACATCGAAAATTTAGCGGTTCCAAGAATTTATTCGAGACTTTACAGCCCGTATCTATTTTTGATTTTTTAAGAAAACAAAAAAAAGAAAGATGTTGATTTTGTCGTCGTCTGTTCGCTTTATGGTTTCTTTCTGAGCATAATCAACGCGAGTACTGCGCCGATTATGATTATGACTATGATGACTGCTGCGATTCCGTATTCTAAGCTTGCAGTGGATGCTAGGCCTGTGAGTGGTGTAGCTGTAGGTGCGGTGGTTGGTGGAGCGCTCATTATGTTGAAGCTGGTTTCTTCGCTTGATGGCCAGTAAGCGTTTGTGCCGCCGAAGTGGGCGTAGACGGTGTAGTTACCTGTGATGCTGGGTGTCCATGTTAGTGTATAATGGCCGCTCTCGTCGGTTGTGGTGGTGCCTACGATGTAAGTGTTGTGATTAGAGTCAGTAACGCCTATCGTGACTGGAACGCCAATGAAGTTGGCTGGTCCTGGCTGCTGCTGGTAAACGTAGCCCATCCACTGAGTCATTATCGAGTCTGCTGCGCATGGGACTCCGTTTGGAAAGTCGCCTGCCTGCTCAGTTTGTTTTGTGCCTGCGGAAACATCCATCACTGTGCCTGATATGACTACGTTGCTTCCCAGGGTTGTGACTTGTGGTCCAGTTTCCACTGTTGTTCGGCTTGGTCCTCTTCCCACACTGTAGATTTGGTTGTCGTAGCCGTTGAACGTTATTGAAAAGCCGTCTGCGATTGCGTAGCTGCTAGTTAGGAATTCGCCTGTGTAATCCGAAAGAGCCCAGATTTGTAGTCCGGTTGTTGCGTTGATGCCGCGTGCTACTGCGCCTTTGAAAATCGGTGTTTCTTCGGTGTGCTCGGTGGTAACCGTGTATATTACTCCTGAACCGATAGCATTTACGAAGGTTGGATAATTACCAAAGGGAGTTTCAAGACCAGC
>JBEKVK010000106.1:0-8245 GCA_049514075.1 Bathyarchaeia archaeon
CGAGGGTACTGCTTGCAGTCTTTTTGCCAATGCCACCTGTCAGGCTCAGGACCCTTCACATACTCAACATTTTCCGCCAATCCGAAACCTCCACAAAGTTTCAATCAGCATAATACATTATGCAGCAACTGTTATTTTTAATTTGCCAACCCTTTAAATAAAGATGGAAAGAAGCGGCTGATCGAATGGGCAAATTACTTTGATTTTCCTGCTTTCTTTGCGCAGGCGTCGCTGCAATACTTGCTTTTAGCGTTAAATGTTGTGTAGGCTCGTTTGCAAACTGGGCATTTTTTATCCAAACTCAATAACCTCTTCAATCAAAGAGCACAGACTTAAGCTTAAAACCTTTTTGCGAAAAAACCAAAGAGCATAAAGCCGACGGCCTTCATAAGAGAGAACCTACCTCTAAACAGCTACTTGCGGAAGTAGTTTACAGACCTTAAAGCAAGAAGGCGTTCTTTCACATATTTCCGGAAGAGATTTCATGCTCGCCTTTTTCCCGACTGGAATACCTTCTTCTAAACCTGACCAAAATCATGTAAGAAGCCACAACCAAAACCACGATGACAACGACGAATCCAATTATCTCAGCTGCTGCAAATGCACTCGCGGGCATCACGCCGGGATTGTCGACTGTGGCGTTGTTCGGGTACCCCCTGCTTTCCCAGTATCCAAGGTAGTTTGAGTCATTTGAAACGTCAATTTGGGTTACCCATCTTATCCACTTGTATCCATATTGGTTTTGAGGTACAAGCATAAACGGCCATCCTGCGGCGGGAGGCAGGGTTACGTTGTTCATTTTGTAGGCTAAAGTCATGTTGCTTTGCAGGACGTAGTTCAAGGGAAACGATGTGGTGTATCCGTCGGACGCTACGAAGATTAAAGTTGTCGCGTTTGGGCTAACCCCTGCCTCGTTAATGAGGTCGCTCACTGGGACTCCTTGCCAAAGGCCAGTGGCACTCCAGCCTTCCACGCAAAGAAGCGTTGCAACATTCTGGTAAGAAGTGAAGTCATTGACTACATCGTTGTAGGTGTACTCAACAGGGCTGTTTACAAGCCCAGTGACTGTCAGGCGATAAGTTGATTCATCTAATTCCTGCGTTCCCATGATGGAAACATCTGGATGTTGAGCCAATTCGCTGAGGAAAGCCGAAACCGGCGTCAAGTTTTGACCCTCATATTGGGTAACTTCTCCTGGATAAAGGTAGAACGTGGGCGATGAAGAAGTCGTAGCTGTTTGTGATGGTGAAGGCGTAACAGATTGCGAAGGCGATGTTGTTACAGTGGGCGTTGGTGAATTTGCTGTCGGTTCCGGTGAAGGAGTGGTTGATGGAGAGGGCTTGTAAGAGTTCTGAACAATAAGCAGCGAAACAACCAGCACTATCACTAACAATAACACAATCAAAACCATTCTTTTATGCTGCTTTAGAACTTGCATTTCCAAATTAATATTGAGAACGTTTAGATATTTATCTATGACGTGAGCTCTAGCAAAAATGAAAACTTAGAAAGACGTGCAGTTACTCAGGTTTAAGGTTAAATTAGGTTTGTGAGCAGATTAGATTTCAAATCGTTGAGCGGTATTCAGTTATAGCCTTTGGTTTTTTTTGTAGATAACCCAAACTTACTTCCTAACTTGGCGAATTTGGTTCGTTTTGTTTATATATTGGAACTTTGACTATGCATGTGCAAAAAGAAGGAATATTAAAAGTATGGGTTCCAAGTCACCAAGAGGCGAATTCGCCGCAAGGCAGCTAGCAGCTAAACGGAAGAATTTCCGTTGGCACGATCGTTATTTTAACCGTCGTATGCTTATGCTCGACGAGAAGGTTGATCCGATGCAGGGCGCTCCCCAAGCCAGGGGTATTGTTCTGGAGAAAGTCGGTGTTGAATCAAAACAGCCGAACAGCGCTATACGCAAATGCGTCCGCACCCAACTTATCAAGAACGGCAGAACCATCACCGCGTTCTTACCTGGAGACGGCGCCCTCAACGTCGTCGATGAACACGACGAAGTCGTTGTTGAAGGCATCGGGGGAACAAGAGGCGGCGCAATGGGAGACATTCCTGGTGTCCGCTGGAAGGTCGTTATGGTTAACGGCGTAAGTCTCAACGAACTCGTCTACGGACGGAAACAGAAGCCAGCAAGGTAATTTATATGGCACAAACAAGTGTAGCTCAATCTCAAGAAATCATGCTTTTCCAGAAATGGAGCTTCAAAGACATTAAGGTCGTAGACATCGGCCTGCAGCGATACCTAAACTTGACCCCGATGGTTGCCCCACACAGCATGGGACGCCACGAGCACCAAAGATTCCGCAAAGCCAAAGTAAACATCGTCGAACGCTTAATCAACAACATGATGCGGCCAGGAAAGAACTCAGGCAAAAAAGCCAAGGTAACCAACATAGTTAAGGAAGCTTTCGAAATCATCAACACACGTACTGGCAGAAATCCGATAGAAGTTCTAGTTAAAGCTGTTGAAAACGCCTCGCCCTGCGAAGACACCACACGAGTAAGCTACGGTGGAGTTGTTTACCACCTGTCAGTTGACGTTGCACCACAGCGTCGCATTGACCTCGCGATCAGACATATAGCCGAGGGCGCACGCTTAGCAAGCGCAAACAGCCCACGCAGCATCCAAGAAGGACTCGCAGACGAACTGATACTGGCGGCAAACAAAGACATAAAGAGCGCTGGCGTAGCGAAACGCAACGAAATCGAACGCGTTGCACAATCAAGCAGATAAAACAATCAATTCCATTTTTTGTTCTTTCTTTGTTCTGTTCATAAGTATTTCGGTGCTTTCAGCTTTTGATATTTTGTTGCTAAGTGTATTTAATAGGATCAGTTGTTGTGTTCGCAATTTTAAACTGGTTGCTTTTGGCTGTTTTTTTGAAACAGAACTTGGATCGGCTGCAGGTTGAGACATTTTTTGACATAATTTGACACGAATTGACACGGAATGACATGATTTGACACAATTTGACTATTTCAGCTTCTGTTCCTCACCTTCTCGTTAGAGAGGGTCTAGTTATGGCAAACAAAAACAAGTGTAAAATGGGTCTGTACCGCAGGAATGCTCGTTTGTTGCTTCATAAGAAAGGGGTAGAATTTGGGGTTAATTTTGAAAAAGTTTAATAACTGTTCTACAAAGATGTTTGGTTCGAAAGGAACCATCATATTGGGTGAGAGAGATTGAAGAAAATTGTTGCTACGTTAGTCCTTTTTATCTTAGTTATAGGCTCATTTGCTGCTTTGTCAGCTCCGCGTGTGAAAGCGCAGACAACATCTGCGAAGCTTCTCAGCTACAGCTGGTATATTTCTCCATCGGACACACAGTTAGCGCAGTATGTTGGCGACATTATTGCTGTCGGCGAAGTTGAAAACACAGGCACAACAGCGCTCAGCACTGTATCTGTCGCAGGCTTAGCTTACAACTCGAGCGATAACGCAATTTGCTCAGCCTATGCCGATCTGATAGGCGTGCCAGAGTTGCTTCCCGGACAGAAGGCTCCGTTCTACATGGACTTTTTCCCGCAACCAGGAGTTACTACTATTACTGACCCTAACTGGGCGAATTCGGTCACAAATGTTACTGTTCAGTTAGGCGCCCAAGTAGCCACTAATCAAACCCTATATGCGGGCTTAGCGATCCCCGCTGGGTCACTCAACAACTACGTTAACAATGGAGCATACACTGTTACAGGAACTGTTGAAAACAGCGGCGACCAAACAGTTGGCAACGTCTGGGTTTTAGTAACGTATTATAATTCTGCAGGCACCGTCGTAGCAATGAACTGTACAAACTTCTTGGGAACTTCCGGCTCACTTACACCTGGGAACGGAGAAACCTTCACAGCCGTACCGACAGACAACACCGCCAAACTGTCAAGCCAAATAGCAAACTACACAACGCTGGTCGAATACGATCCATACACAGGATCTTCCGTTACACCAACACCGATAGCACAAACCACACCAACACACACTCCAACCTCAACTTCCTCATCTCCCACAAAGAACCACGCTACCCAAATGAACTCTCTATTGATGTACGGTGCTGTGGCTGCAGCAGTAATAATTGTCGTAGCCCTCGCCGCTTTGATGCTGCTTAGAAATAGGAGAAAGAATGATCAATCAGGATCTCCACTCCCTCCACCGCCTCCTCCGCCACCGCCTCCGCCTTAGTCCTCTTCTCAAGATTATCCTTAAACCCAAAGAGGCACAAAGCGCAAGCTGCGGAAAAACTCTTATTTAGTTCTAACCTAAATTCTTGCGTGAATTTCTACAATGTCGCCATCTTCCAGAACGAAGCCTAAGCCAACCTTTTTGGGGCTGAAAGGCAACCGTTTAGCCCACACCATAGCAAATAAGAAATTCTGCACAAACTCCTTGTGAATATTCTTCGCTAAATCGTTGATTGTTGCGCCATGCTTTAAGACAAACGGGTGACCTGTATCCTCCTTGGAACCCGGCTCTTTAGTGTAAATGCGGATTATTTTTAAGCTTTCCAGAAGCGCTTGTCCTAACTCGGTTATGCCTGTCTTCTGTTCACAGGACATAGGGACAACAGGCAAACGCCCGTTCACGTAACTCTTCAGAAGCCGAAGATTCGCCGCAGAGCCCTTCAAATCCAGTTTGTTCGCCACTATGACCGCTGGCTTATATATTGTAGTCTCAAAAATGGCATCTTCTACGTCGTCAAGCCTCACGTCACCGCTGATTCTCACAATAGCATCGTTTAATTTGTAGCTGCGAAGTAAATCCTCAACATCTTGCATGCTGCAATCTAGAAGTTTGCCAACAAGAATCACTCTTAAAGCGGCACCTGCATGGCGACGGTCAATATCTACCCTGCCGCTAGGCTTACTTACAAGAACTCGGCTTTTCTCTAATTCAGCTAAAACGAGATCTAATTGCTCAATTGGATCTCGGGATAAATCAATCATCAAGATTACGCCGTCGGCATTCCGCGCTAAGCCAAGCGTAACATGACCGGCTGCACGCCCGCCTGCACTACCCTCCATCACTGCTGGGGCTTCAACAATCTGGAACTGTACATCCAAAAAATTCATGATGCCCGGCACTGGTTCATGGGTGCTAAAAGGCGTTGGGGTAACAACCACTTTGGAATTTGTTGTGGCGCTCATTAGACAGCTCTTACCCACGTTGGTCATGCCGATTAGCGCTATCTGCGCTGAACCTTCCTTTTCAACAAAAAGCTTCGGTCCGCCGCTACTTTTACCCGTGCCCATCCGTTTCTTCTTGTCCAAATCAGCTCGGATAAGAGAAATTTTCCTATTCATTTCGCCACGCAGTTTCATTGTGCCTTTGTGATGTGGAACATACTTTAGGAACTCAATCATGGCATCCATTTTTTCTTTAGGCGAATGAGCAGCTTCAACTAGCTCCCATTTGTCCATTGCTTCAGGCGGCAGATTAGTCGGCATAAACAGCCCCGAACAACATTCTTGAACAGGGCACTTTGCATTAAGTTGTTTTTAATATGCAACTACAAAATCATGTAAGCCACCTAAAAATGCCAAAACATTTTTTCCTTTCCCTAAAACGACTTCTTTCTGGAATATGCTCTGTCAACCCCACTTGGTTCGAGCAGCGTTTTTAATAGCATGGCTTTTCGCTTAGGATTTAGTTTTAAATATGCTTACTTGATTAATTTCTATTGAGCAACGAGCCTTGTCGTTGAAAGTAGTTACAGGAAGATTTTATGGTGAATCTTCACGTTAGTCGTGATGTTTTAATTGTGCTGATGAGCGTTGCAGTACAGGTACCCTTAGCGGTTTTCCTAGGACACGCCTACGACCAAACAACTTTCATGGACGCAGGGTACCTGGTCAGCGCCGGTTTGAACCCTTATCAATCTCATTTAGTCACCGTTTTTTCTCCCTATTTAGTTGGAGTAAACCCGATCATTGGTGATCCACCACTGTGGCCTTTACTCTTGGGCGCCATCTACAGGCTATCCTACGGCATTGTGCCAAACATTTTTCTTTACAATTTTGCAACGAAAATTCCAGTTATCGCCGCCAACTTAGGATTAGCGTATCTCACCAAAAGCTTGCTTAGAAGGCAGGGTGCATCCGAAAGAAAAATCAAGTTCGCGTGGATTTTCCTGTTGTTCAACCCTTTCTTGCTGCTTACAACAGCAGCCTGGGGACAATTCGACACGCTTATAGCACTTTTGTGCATTTCTTCGCTGTATCTTTTAAGCAATGGCAAAACTAAAGGAAGCGCAATTCTGTTTGCGTTAAGCGCAGTTTTGAAACCCATTTCGCTCCCTCTCATTGGTCTTCCTATTCTCTTTATCTCAAAACAAAGTTGGCGCAAAACAGCGATATACATTCTGATTTCAGCAGCGGTAATTGTGGCTTTGTGGATTCTGCCCTTCGCCACTCTCGGCTGGACTATGCCTTCTTCTGGCACCCAGTTAGCCTCGTATTTCACAAGAGCGGGCGGTATGACGCCTTTCAGTTTGGTGGAACTTTTCAGGGACACCGTCACAATTCCGACAGGACTTGAGTTGTTAGGCTACATTTGGATCCCCGCCTTGATATTGGGTTACTACGCCGTTTGTCGTGATCCGCCTAAAACATTCAATGAATTAACCCAGAAAGCAATCGGTATAATGCTTATTTTTTTTCTGACATATTCCTGGCTCTCCGAACCCTACGTCAATGTTGTAATCGCGCTAGCTCTTCTCGCTTTGCCGTTCACCAAGATTAATTTCCGCAACTTCCACTTCTTATGGGTAATCACGTTAGTATTCATGATCTTTACCACTAATTTTTTTCAGCTTTTCTACCTTGTTTCCCCTCAATCCCTAGTCGGAACAGCGATTCAAATTGAACATAACGTCAGGGATTGGAGATTGATTGCACGCTTTTTGACTGTAGTGGCATGGCAGTTTTTTGCTTGGATGTTAGCTATTAAAATCCTTTTGGTAAAGAAGTTTAAGATGCAAATAAACGAAACAGTATGATTATTTTTGGATTACTTCAAACGTTTTAGGCTTTTTTATGATAGCGATAACTGGAGTGAGACATTCAAGTAAGCCTATTACTATTGAAGATAATAGGGCCAAGAGGTGGTAGCTTATTCTCCTTTTTATTGGAAGATATTTTCCGTTTACATAAGCGCCGATTTGATAGGAAGACAGCCACATTAGGCTTGTTATCGTAAAGAAGACCTTCAAGGGCCAATATATGTCTTGATAGATGAAAAAGGCGAAGATTGACGCGATTCCTGAAAACAACCCAGATGTCCAAATTAGTGCTCTTCCTGCTTGCCTAATTTTCTCCCTTCTTTCAAAAAATTTCATATTCATAATAAAGCCGTAAAACCATCTTCGTCGCTGCTTGATCAAGTCTTTTAGGTTCAGGGGGCTTTTCTCTTCAACAACTCCGCCATGCCAAACAAAAGCGTCCTTTCCAAACTTCGATCGGGCATTGATTGCGAACAGTGTGTCTTCAGCTATGGTTTTCCCATTTTTCCAACCGACTTCATCTTCAACGTCGCTTCTCACCAAAAGGTTTGAGCCGTGGATGTATGCTGGGTTTCCACCACTCATCAGCGCTAAGCATTCGTAACAGCAGAAGGGTCGGAGTGTATCCATAAGGTTGGATATTTTGATTTCTTCTTTTTCCTGTACTGGATAGATTATTAGGCCTTCGCTTATCGGTTTAGGGTTGTCTTCTAAGTAACAGAGTATGCTGCATAATGTTTGTTTCGTGATTAGGCTTTCATCGTCAAGGTGAAAAATGAAGGTGTCTTTGTCGCATTTGTTTTCTTTTCTTCGAACTTCGACCGCGTATTGAAGTGCCCTGCCTTTATGGATTGCATTGCAGCTGTAACTCGGTGGAACTACAATGGTTCTACATCCTTCAAAATTTTCCTGTGCGTCGGTAACCACCCACAATTCATATTTCTTGTACTCAATCTCTGCACAAACGTTATTCACCCGATCAATTGTGTTCTGGACTATTCCAATATTTCCTTTGGTGGTCACTTGAAAAATTATTTTCGGCGTTCCAAATCTGTCTCTTGGCGGTTTCGCAACTAATTTAGAATGCTGTTTTATCAAGTAAAAGTAGAACCTGATGAATAGGATGGAGGACAGGACCCAAATTATCCAGAAGTAATTCCAAAACAAAATCTTTAACTCCGCCAGTTACCAATCCTTAAAGTAGTTAAGCTATTGTTCGATTGTAACAAAGCAACTTTG
>JBEKVK010000107.1:0-5429 GCA_049514075.1 Bathyarchaeia archaeon
TTAGTTGGGATAGTTGTAGAAGCGATAGTTTTGGTCATATTAATCAGTTCGAACGAGTTTACGCTTCCTGATGTTCCCACCGAGAGCCATTGCGAAGTTCCGTTGGTATATGTGACGTGTAATGAAATGTCGGAGTAAGTCAGGTTAAGCACAGTTGTCCCAGCAGGCACAACCGGCGGGTCAGTGAGCAGCACTGCGAATGATGTTTGCCCTGAGGCTTGCTTTGGCACAAGGCTTGGGTTAGCGAAAAACGCGATGGATATTACTAGAACTGCTGTGAGCACAGCGGCTAAGCTATATTTTGTGGTCCATTTTGAAGTCATTTTTCATCGAGGAAGAGTAAGCAAGTTACGATAATAACCTATATTTTTTAAAGTTCTTTAAGCGCTGTTTAACGTACTTTCAAAAGTCTTTAATGCGATTAAAAAGCGTTGAAAGCCGCTTAGTTAAGCTGTTAGTCTTCGCCAGAGGATTAGGGTTTCATACCAGAATGCAGCGACCATGGCGACACTAAGAACTACAAGCCATAAAGTGAAACCTGAGCCGTAGATCGCTTCGAAGGAAAAGACTGCAGCTAAGATGGTGAAGAGTAGCGAGAAGAAGAAAAGTTGCGGCACAAGTGTCGGGCCGACTTTGGAATAACCTTCGAGGACTTTTACGGATGCGTCTTTGACAGCGAAGTATTTTCCTTGCTCATCCTGTTTTACATAGTTGGCTTCGATGAGTTTCCCAAGATGATAAGATGCCAGAGACGCGGAAGACAAGTCGAGCCCCCGTTGAACTTCCCGTAACTCGCATGGACCATGTTTAAGAAGGTACAGGTACGCCTTGAGCGTGTTACCTCGGATTTCCTGATTGCTTGACATTGAAAAAGCAATCAAAAAAGCGCAATTTAACGATTGCCCCAAACGTTTCGAATACTCTACTTGACTGCAAACGAACTAAACAGGTAAACGTGTCCCAACTTGAATTATTCTAAAACGCTGCAATGTCTTCTTTAGAGCAAACGGTTTTGGAGCAAAACATATATTGGTTAATCGTCAACGAGATAACCAAAGAACCCCTATGAGGAGTAAACATGGTTTCTCTTAGAGCTTTAGCCCCATCTTTAACAAGAATAACCGTTGCAGCCGCCGTCGGTGCGGCTTTGCATGTCGGTCAAGGCGACTGCGATTTAATTGACGCGAAAGCCGTAGAGTTTTCACGAGCCGTCCTTGCTCAAACAGACGTAGAAGGCGAAGTAATCTGCTGTGAAGGACCCAAAGACCACGCGCCCTCATTTGAAAGACGCGAAAAAGTCGGAACAGGCCTGGGACCCAAAGTTGAATTTATCGTTGATCCAGTTGACGGTACTACAGCAGCAAGCAAAGGCAGAAAAGACGCGATTTCCGCATTGGCCTGCGCACCCGCAGGATGCTTCCAAGTTTTACCCGACGATGGTTACTACTTCAAAATCGCCGCGGACAGTAGCGCGATGGGAAAAATATCCATGGAGATGTCCATTGAAGAACTCGTACGAACAGTAGCCAAAGAAAAAGGCTTGCCTCTGGCAAAATTCACCGTCATCATGCTTGAACGCGAACGACACAACGAAATCCTTGCTAAACTCCGAAAACTCGGTGTGCGTATATTGCTTATCCCAGACGGAGACATTGCAGCCGCTGTTGTATGTTGTCAGCCGAATAGTGGAGTAGATATGCTTATAGGCGCAGGCGCGGGACCTGAAGCGACTATCGCTGCGACAGCAGTGAAAATTTTGGGCGGGACTATGCTTGCCAAGGTCTGGCAGGACAAAAAAGACGATGCCGAACGCCTCGACCGCTTGAGAAAAACAGGCGTTAACGTGAAAAAGACATACAATCAGGATGAACTAGCAAAAGGCAAAGAACTTGTTTTTGCTGCTTCTGGTGTCACAAAAGGCGAACTCTTAGACGGTGTTAGAATCCTTCCTGACGGCGCGGTTGTTAACTCAATTTGCATGCGTTTGCCCAGCGGAACCATAGAGCGATCAGAAACTACTTTGCGATTCAAAGCGCACCCAGTTTACCAGCAATTCCTTCCGTAAGTGCAGGTGTTTTATTAAGAAGCACCGTTTTTTTCACAAGCATCTTAATATTTGCTCTTTGTTTTTCTTTTTATTGGTAAACGATGACTTTTGAGGATAAAACCTGCGTTGAAAAACAGGAGCAAAAAGAAGCACAACACAAGAACAAACGAGTGATAGTTACTTTCGCTGTTCTGTTGGGCATAACCATCACCATAGGCGGCTTGCTAGATCTTATCTTCAAAGGTGTACCCCTCAACTTCACAATCCCCCTCGTCAGCGTCAAAGCCAGCTTAAGCATCATACTCTACTACGTCGTGGTTCTCTTCGCCTCAATCTACATTGGCCTTGTCGGACTCAAGGAACTTTTTGTGGAAAAAAGGTTCTCCGTGGAATTCCTAATGGCAGTCGCGGCTCTTGGCGCCCTATACCTGCACGCATTCTTTGAAGCAGCAACAGTGCTTTTTCTTTACTCCATCGCCGAATACCTTGAAGGTTACATCGAAGACAGGGCACGACGAACAGTAGAAAAGCTGTCAAAGTTTATGCCTGAACGTGCCCGAATCATAGTAGACGGAACCGAAAAAACCGTCGGCGTCAACGAAGTCCAACCTAACATGATCCTGCTGGTAAGACCCGGCGAACGCATCCCCTTAGACGGAAACGTGACAGAAGGTTTTTCGCACGTGGACCAAGCACTGGTAACAGGTGAATCCATACCCGTTACCAAGAAAATCGATGACTGTGTCTACGCTGGCACCTTGAACATGAGTGGGGTTCTGAAAATCGCGGTTACCAAAAAGGCAAGCGAGACCCTTGTTTCAAGAATCATGGTGCTTGTGTCCGAATCCGGCAAGAGGAAGGCATCCATAGAAAAGCTTGTGGACCGATTCGCAAAAATTTACGTTCCAATTGTCATCGCCATTGCGGCAGTAACCGCTGTCGTGCCGACACTGGTTTTTAACGCGTCGTTCAACACTTGGCTTTACCGATCTCTTATCCTCATCGTGGTTTCT
The DNA here is from genome assembly GCA_049514075.1 of Bathyarchaeia archaeon. Taxonomy (GTDB): domain Archaea; phylum Thermoproteota; class Bathyarchaeia; order Bathyarchaeales; family Bathycorpusculaceae; genus Bathycorpusculum. The sequence goes on from JBEKVK010000107.1 coordinate 3,061, forward strand.
TGCCCAAGCGCCTTCATAATCTCGGTTCCCGCAACCGTCTTCGTAGCAATTACTATTGCTGCCCGAAGAGGCGTACTCATCAAAGGCGGAATCTACGTGGAAAAACTCGCCAAAGTCAAACGTGTAGTCTTCGACAAAACAGGCACTTTAACGCTGGGAAGACCCTCTGTCCACGAAGTGAGACTAGCGCATAGAACCGAGCTGGAAGCGTTGGCGCTTGCAGCTGCGCTTGACCAATTCTCTAATCATCCCGTCGCCCAAGCCATAGTGAGGCGTGCAACAGAGCGAGGCATAGACCTTAGCAAGTACAAAGTCACAGACGTCACTGAGGTCGCTGGCAAAGGCATAATCGGAAGCGTCAACGGCAACTTTGTAGCAGTCGGAAACCCAGAACTCATGAAACAATTTGACTGTAACTGCGAAGAAGCCATGGCAATAGACGAGGCGGACACCCATACTTCAGTCTGCGTCGCCGTCGGAAAAGAAGGGTTAGCTACAGTCTGCGTAATCGATCAGGTGCGGGAAGATGCATTAAAAGCCATTAGCGACCTAAAGAAAAAAGGCATAAGAACAGCGATGCTTACTGGCGACCGAACGGAAATAGCCAAAGAAACCGGGGCGACCCTGAAAATCGACGAAGTGTACGCTGAGCTGTTTCCTGAGGACAAACTCAAGTGCATCGAGGAAATGAAGGGCAAAGACGGGCTTGTGGCAATGGTCGGCGACGGAGTCAACGATGCTCCCGCACTGGCTGTTTCAGACGTCGGCATAGCAATGGGCGCAGCCGGGGTCGACGTTGCGTTGGAATCAGCGGACATTGTGCTGGTAAAAGACGAGCTGGCGCAAATCCCATACCTCATAGGGCTCAGTGACAAAACAATGGGGATAGCCAGACAAAACATCGCCGCTTCCCTAGTAATAAAACTCATTTTAGGAGCATTAGGCGTCCTCGGAGTGACTGGATTGCTTGCAACCGTCATTGCAGGTGATGATGGAGTCACTATGCTTCTTTTGCTTAATTCTCTGCGACTTGAACGTGTAAAATAGTGAGAAGGCAAATTAGTCTAAAAGGGAAACTACGTGGATATCGAATTGACGTTTATTTCATTGTTCCCGTTCCTTATCAACAAATAATGCCGCCAAAGCAATAGCTGTTTGATGCTGCGGTAAGGAACGTTGATCTCGATAGCGGAGTTTGTTGTGAACAACTTATCAGTTGCAAAGCAGAGGTGTTAAGAACATTAGTCAACTTTTGTTACGAAAAAATGTTGGAACGCCTGGGCAATTCAGTGTATAGTGCGCAAAGGGAAGTGTACCCTGAAAAAGTTCCCTTTATTTTGAAAAATTAATAAGCTATCAAATAGTTGACTTAAAGTCAATGCCAAAAAATTACCCAAAAAAACAACCTAAAAAAGTTAAGTTGAAATCTAAAAACAAGCTTGCACCTAAACCTGTAAGCATCACATCAAGCAAAACCTACTGGTTAGCACTAACTTTAATGATGATTGTCTTCGGGTCAGTTTATGGGTACATTATGAAAGTCGCCATAGCTGGAATCGGTCTTTTACTGGCAAGCGTTCTGTTCATCATAGGTTTCGCATACTACCTGAGATTCAAACCATCCCTGCTGAAAAACTCGGACAGGGCCACATTTCTTTTTATCGGAGCCTGCATCCTCGGCTTTGGAATATGGGCTGCAGTTATCCTTCTTTCACAGCTAACAGGTCTATGGACTACACTCGCTGGCTCGGTTGGAGACTATTTCTTTGCCATAACAACCCTGATTATCTGCTTGACTTCAGGAGCATTTATAGGCGACTTGATCGGTTTGAACAAAGAAAAGATCAGCCTTTTTTTCCACGACAAGTTTGGCGATTAACTGTGTTCTTCCGATTTTGGTCACAGAAACTTTAAGAGCGCAAGGCATTTAGCATTTTCAGTAGAGCTAAACAAGGATTAGATTTACATTGAAATTTGGGATAATGACTCGGAACCCGGAAGCATGGAGCAGCAGCCAAGTTCGGGAAGCATTAACTAAGCGAGGCATCCAGTATGAATGCTTTACTTTTCCACGACTTGTCGCAAGGCTCGCGTACAAACCATGCTTCAAAGCCAACAATACAAGCCTGCTGGACGATTTAGACGCACTCATCATCCGGCCCATTGGACGCGGCTCACTAGAAGAACTGGTTTTCCGAATGGACATGCTCTACAAGCTTGAACGCCAAGGCTTCTATATGGTCAACCCGCCAACAGCTATAGAGCATTGTGTTGACAAATACGATATCCTCGCGCTCCTGGAAGACATCGGGGTTCCAGTCCCACGAACGTTAGCCACGGAAAGCGTTAACGAAGCCCTGAAAGCGTTC
>JBEKVK010000108.1:0-5410 GCA_049514075.1 Bathyarchaeia archaeon
AGAAATGACGCTTGAAGCAGCTGAACGCCACATAACAGGAACATTTCACCTTTGCGGCGCCACACGAGTCAGCAGATTCCAATTTGCCCAACAAATTGCAGAAACATTCGACCTTGACAAAAACCTCATAGATCCAGCTCTGTCTTCACAATTCAAATGGCCGGCGAAGCGACCAATGGATTCATCCCTTGACACCACAAAAGCCCAGCAGACGCTGAAAAACAAACCGCTCGAAATGCGTGAAGCCCTGAAACGATTGAAGCTTGAACTTTTAGGGAAAAGCTGATTGAAGGCGCAAATGTTATGTTCGAGTCTCAGCACGTTATTTGTTGTTTGTGAAGGCTAAATGAGGCAAACCAGCGTTAAGCAAATTGCAAGGCAGCGAATTCAAACACTGCTAGATGAGGCAAAGAAAATTTCTAAAGAAGACCCCAAACTAGCTGCACAATATGTAAAGTCAGCTCGAAGAATCGCTATGGCTGCTAGAATTCGATTGCCCACAGAATTTCGGAGGCAAACATGCAAAAACTGCAATGCGTTGCTTGTTCAAGGCTATAATTGCCGGGTTAGGGTAAAGCAGAAAAGGGAGCCTCATGTTGTAATAACTTGTTTAAACTGCGGCAATCAAACTCGCATGATGTTAAGAAAGAGAAAGGTGCAACAAAATCTTGAGCAAAATAACTACGCGAATGAAACGTCACGTTAGGCACGTTTTGAAAGATGAGAACCCAACAATCTGGGTCGGCAAAGAAGGCTTAACGCCGCAGTGCATTGGCGAGATGGAGAAGCAACTGCAGAAAAACAAGATGGTGAAAGTCAGGGTTTTGCCTGCCGCTTTGCAAGGTGATAACACTGCGCAATCAATAGGTTCCAAAGCTGCTGAGCAAACTGGATCCGGCTTGGTTGAAGTTAGAGGCCACGTGTTCATTCTCTTCAGAAAACGCAAAGCAGAACAGCCGCCTCAATAGTTCTTCTCCTTTTTTGTCAAAAAGAAGTTGAAATAAGGAAAATAGGGTTAAGGCAAAAGAATCGATTTAATTTCGCCCTTTTTTGTTGCTTTATGTCTATACAATAATTATTCTTAATGGCTGAAGGACGATGACAGTTCATTAAATCATGTCTCTTTCAGTTTAGGTAGGTTTTAATTTGCCGAATTTGATTATTTAGATATCGGGATGCAGACGTTTTGGCGCCTGCTTCTGCTAAGCCCTTGAATTGAGGTTAATCTATTTACTCAATGTAAATATTTCTTCAGGATTGTACAAGATGTCAAGCACAAATCAAATCAGTAAAGCGAAAGTATGGTGGCGAGCCTTCCGTTACCACTTTGTGCCTCCCAGTATCTTTCCCGCCGTTTTAGGCGGCTTAGTCAGTTGGGCTACCAACAGCGGTTTTACTCCACTGTATTTCCTTCTTGTTCTCGTCGCCATAATTATCAACCATATCGGCTTAAACATGACCGACGATTATTTCGACTATAAACACAGCGTGGACAAGCTTCCACCAGGCGAGAAGAACCCGTATTCAGGTGGCAGCGCTACTCTCAGCAACGGACTCTTGACGCCTAGGAGCATGTTTAAGGCATTCACCCTCTGCTACGTCATCACTTTGGTTGTGGGCTTCTACCTTACTTTAACACGAGGATTACCTATCTTGGCATTTGGAATATTCGGTGTGTTTTGCGCTGTTTTCTATACCGCTCCGCCGATAAGCTTTGGCCACCACGGGCTAGGTGAGCTTGCAATGCTGGTGAATTTCGGCTCAATCATCGGTTTAGGCGCCTTTTATGTTCAAGCGCAAACCATAACGTTGCAGGCTTTTTTGGCGACGTTGCCTTTGGGAGTCATGCTGTTTTCGATGATTGTGATTAATGAGATTCCTGACATAAAGGAGGACACAGCTGCTGGGAAACTCACGCTTGTTGCAAGGTATGGCAAACAGGCAGGCGTCAAACTGTATATAGCAAGCTGGATATGCACCTACTCGATAATCGTCGCTTCCGCCTTGCTCGGTTTCATACCGATCTACACTCTTGTCGCTTTGCTTTCTCTGCCCCTCGTAATCCATTCCATTACTGTTGTTCGAGTGCATATTGACAATCCGAGGCTGATGGCACCAGCCAACCTTGACATGATAGTGGCTCACAGCGTGACCGCCTTTGGTTTAATCGCGGGATACGCAGTGGCGGGCGCATTGAACAAGGCTAACCCGTTTCAACTTGTCTTCATCTTGGCTATGCTAGCGGTTGCATATGCTCCGGTGGCTTGGGCTTTGCTTAATTCAAGAAAAAAAGCTTAACCTAACCTCCTTGTCTTTCCTTGAATCTTCAGTCAATTCGGCTTCTTTCCAACGGCAAAAACAACATACTTGCTTGTTTCGAAAAAAGTTTTCATACCGGTCAAGTGAGATTTCACCACTGCTAAATCTGCTTTGCGAAAAAAAGTCTCCATTTCTTGGGCGGAAGGCGTGTAAAAAATCCTGTTTAAAGCCAATTTGCTGAACCAACCCGATTCAGGGCCTCCAATAATAACGGTTCCGCTGGGTTTTGTGACTCTAGCAAACTCCACAATTGTTTTTTCAGGGTCAGGAAAATACTCGATGGCTCCAACGGAAATTACTGCGTCAAAAGAGCCATCTACAAACGGCAAGTTGTCCGCGTCGCCTCTTGAAATAATAGTTCTGCCCTTTTCTGGACGCAGATTCTTGACGGCTCTTTTGAGCTGTACAGGGTTCATGTCCAACGCAACCATTTCTGAAACGTCTTCGCGCTTCAAAACTCCTAATGTGGTGTAGCCTGTTCCGCATCCAACGTCGAGCACCCGCAGGTTTGCGCCGTTTGCGATTTGATTTACCATCTCGCTGCGCATGGCGTCGGTGTACAGGTACGGGTTCAAAGTGTCGTAGGCGACAGAGAATATTCTGTAGAAATTCAGCGCTTTATGTTCATCCGCAAGGAAACCCGTTGATTTTTGGGGTTCGCTTGTCTTTTCGGTTTTTTGTTTAGCAAAGACAAAACCTAACGCGACCAAGCTTACTAAGCCCGTAAGTAAACTTGCGAGGAAAAAGAGGCATGAAGCATAAAGTTTTTCAGCGATTTCTTGTGTCACGGATTCATTACCACGTTTCCCCACATGCCTAATTGTACGTGTCCCGCAACTTGACAAATGTAGTAATAGTTCCCAGTTTTTGTTACTCTGAAAACAACGGATGCTGATTCGTTGACGGGTATAGGAACTTGGCCGCTGTCGATTTGTGCGCCGAATAGAACTTTGCCTGATGTGTCGTTTGAGGCGACTAGCGCCCAGTTATGAGGCATTGTTCCTGCGTTGAAAACAGTCATGTTTACGACGTCGCCCACCGTGAAGTTCAGGGTTGGACCCGGCGACGTTATAGCGGTTGCGCTGTTTCCGAATCCGAACAATGTAGGGGAAACCTCGCCAGCGTAAAGAGTGATTGAAACATTGGGTTTAGGCAACGTCACAGGTGCACCCACGCCTGCCAAAACGGCTCCCGCTAAAATAATGAGGATTCCTAGGGCAACGAACCCGGAGGTTAATACTTTCTTTGCTACAACAGGGTCTTCCATATAGAAAAGGTAGACAAGCATGGCGAACGCGGTAAATTCTGCGCTCATCAAGAAACCGAAGACTCTCCATTGAGTTATCAGGTTCAGAAGCCAAACTGCAACTCCGACAACTACTAGGAAAGCCAATAGGAAATAGGTGGTGACCCGCAAAGAGTCAAAGTTGTCCTTCATCATTTAGACACTGCTCCGTCAAACGCTAATACAAACTTCCGCAGCATCCGACACATGAAAAACGCCGAAACGACGAAAGCAGACAACGCTAACACGAAGAAGGGCGCATTCAGTAAAACGTTGGGCAGCATGTTTACGGCTGACGCCAGTGAAACTGATGCAACCGCTAGGAAAACAGCGAAAACGGCCGTGAACGAATTAAACAGGTTTTGGCCTGCGCGCTTTACAATTTGTTTTTTAGACTGGGCAGCACCCTTTTGGGAATGGTTTGCGATGGATGATGTCGTCATGAGCAGGCTGGTTGAGAGTAGGTTTGCTGTAGATTGTGACGGCAGGACTGCTGCTATGTTTGTTTTTCGTCGTAGTCGATAAACCGCCCAAAGCGCAACGATAGTTGCCACAGCTACTCCACCTAAAACAAGCAGGGCTTGGTAATCAGGGATTATTCGCCCAGGAGTCAGGTAACCCCATATGGTTAAAGTAATGAGCTCAATTATCAGCACGGCTCCAATAGTGGTATAGACTGGTCTTTGACTTATGTTTCTGCGTTTGCTTCTGTCGTAGAAAGGCATTAGGAAAAGAAGTACTCCGAAAGCAATCAGAGCGCCTATCACGTAAGCCGCGGCTGGTCCTTCAAAAATCTGGATTTTCAAGAGTTGGTAAACCCATAGCAGATACCAGTCAGGCTGGACGACATATGCGCCAGCGGTTGCTGCGGAATATGCGGGTGGCAAAACCAGCGGGAAAAGAGAAGATGCCGCCAGCAGGATCGCTACGTAGGCGCTTGCAATCATGACGAAGTAGAGGAAGATTTTTGGGAACCAGTTGTAGTACTTGCCTTTTCCTGGTTTTCCGTACGCTGACACGTAGATTGGGCCATGCACTTCATACATGTAAATCTTCAACCCCAAAAGTCCAATGAGCGCTAGTGGAAGGAAAACCGTGTGAATGTGAAGGAAAGTCGTCAATTCTGACGCGTCGCTGCCTGAGCCTACCGCAACGAATTTTCCAAGGTTTGCTATGCCGACGGGGAAGAAGTTGAGAAATCCTATGGCGACGTCGCTTGCCGATTTTGAAATCACCGTCCACGGTAAAAGATACCCTGTCACCCCGAAGCTAATGACTACGACACCCAAAATGATTCCTACAAGCCACATTAAATCCCTGTTGCCTTTGTGGGCGCTGCCGAAAAAGTTGCGTGTGAGGTGGAGAAATGTCAAAATAATCATGGCGTAAGCTGTGTAAAGGTGAAAAGTTTCAACAAGCGAACCAAGAGGCACGGAACTGATTATAGATGCCGTCGACGAGTAGGCTTGGGAAGGTGTAGGCACATAGTAGAGAAGCATGAATATACCTGTAAGCGCCTGTAAGCCGAAAGTCACTGCTAACAGCAAGCCAAGCCAGTAAATCGGGTTCAACATGAAGTCTGGAATCGGCTTTAGCGGGGTCTTAGCGAATCCGAATTTCACGTCAAACCAGTCTACAAGTTTGTCATAAGCGCCTTTTTTCTCGGTTTGTTCAGCCATGCTCAGTCATCCCAAAACGGTGGATTGAGTCACTAAATCTCCACCTTGCAAATCGTACTGCATCACCGACGCAGGATTCGTAGTTCCCGGCGGACCGTGGCCAAAAATTGTAGGCGGCTGCATCCCA
>JBEKVK010000109.1:0-5811 GCA_049514075.1 Bathyarchaeia archaeon
CAGAAAGTTTCAAGCCTTTCTTGATTTATAATAGAAAAAGAGGGGAATTGAAGGCAATAAAGGCAAAAGTGGATTTAATGCATTAATAACGATACAAAAACTTAAAACCCAATAGTGTTGATAGAAGAACTGAGGAAAAGGCGCATGGAATACTTGACAATTTTTAGACCGTATAAACTTCGAGAACTTACAGGGAAGGCAAAAAGCGAAAAAGAAGGCGGTTACTTCGATGAAGCAGAGGCTAAAAATTGGGATGACGCACTTAACAAATACGCTAAGGATGGATGGAGAGTAATCAATTGTGGAACTATTGTATTTGGTGAAGATGTAATATTCTGGGCTATGTTAGAAAAGACATAAACACTCGCCCTTTGGTTTTTTGACTTCTAAGATGAGTCAAGCAAAATTCTAAATCTATATAGCTACAGAAAAGTGAAACATGGCAAAACAGAAAAAATAACTTGATTCTAGAGTTTTAGGATTTAAGCAAAGTGTCGCCTTTGTGGTCTGACCCAATTACAGTTCAAATCCCCCCCAGTTCAAATCCCCCCCGATCCACTTGCAATTCGAAGTTTTATGGTTCAAACCGACGGTTTAAACGACGGTGTGAAGCTAGCCCGCGGCACTTTTAGTTTCATTCAACGCTTATTTTTAGCAAATAGTCGAAAAACTGGTTTTTCATAATAATCTTGCGCCTAAGACTAATATGCGCTGACAAACAATATCTTTCAGTTAGAGACAAAATAATTTTCGAGAGTGAAAACAAAATGAAGATCGAACTTGGAGCAAAAAGCTGTCTATACCCGATGCCAACCACGTTAGTTGGAGCGTTGGTGAATGGAAAACCGAATTACACCACTATCGCTCATGTTGGTATAATGGATCTTGAATCGGTTTCGTTAGGAATGAACAAAATTCACTACACTAATGTGGGCATAAAAGTAAACAAGACCTTCAGCATCAATCTTCCCTCAACGAAGATGGTTAAAGAAACTGATTTTTGCGGCTTAGTATCAGGAAAAGACAGAAACAAGGCAGACGCGTTCAAGACTTTTTATGGAAAACTCAAAACTGCCCCCATGATTGAACAATGCAGCATCAACATGGAATGCGAACTCATAAAAACCGTCGATTTTCCAAATCACGACATATTCATAGGCAAAATAAAAGCCACACACTGCGACGAAACTGTCCTCACTGACGGAGAAGTAGATTTTGAAAAGGTACAACCAATCTTGTTCGTTATGAATGACCGAAGTTACTGGAACCTAGGCAAAAGAATCGCCAAAGCCTGGAACATAGGAAAAGAACTCATCAAATAGATGTCTTACAAACACAAATAGAAACCCGTTGCGTGAGAAGATTTCTTATTAAAACACAGTCTGCCAAATCGGAACCACGATGTGAACGACTGTTCCAAGCTAGCTCACAGCAGCCCCCCAAATTTATCATAGAATAGTTCATCGCAATGATAATCTACAGGGTCAAATCATTAATACTGTCAGCAACAGCCATATTGTTGCAAAAATTTAGAGGGTGCCCCTATCTTTTGTTTTATTGTCCTTTCAGATTTTTTATGGGGTTACAGGCGACGCGGGCGATGTTTTGCTGATGTTTTCTCTTATGATTCCGTAAGCTTTCTCAGCATCGGAATTCGGCAGATCATCTAAAGATAAAGGTTCCCCACCGAACCTAAGAGAACATTTGATAGTTGACCATAAAACTCCTTTATCCAAGATTACATTGGCAAAATCCTTGTAGTTGAAGTCCGTGTAATCCTTCTTTAAACCTAACGCATGAGGATGCCTCAGAATTATACGTTCATTTGTAATGACAACAGAATCTATGTTGATTTTAGGGTGATAGATTTTCTGCTGAATGTACATTTCAACAGTCTCGTTTGGACCAAGAATTTTTTTCAGATCCTCAGGAGCAGACAGGATAATCCTCTAAAACCATTAAACCAAACCAGTTATTTATCTTTTGACCCCAACGGAAATTCTGAGTTAGTTTACAATCAGTTTAACTTTGGCGCAAATGCGTGTTTTTTCTTGCAAAATTGTTTCAAGATCGCCGTCGACAATTCAAACCTACTATATGCTGTCTTATGTTGACAGATTGCCAACAGTGGTGAATCAATGGTCTCAATTTTCGAGAAAAGGGCTAACAAACAAAAGAAAAGGAAATCTCCTATTTCTCATAAGAAAGTTATCGTCGCAAAACTTTTATACTGATCACTATAGAGTTGTTAAATGATGCCAACTGTAAAAGATTTTATGACGACAAACGTCATCACAATTGATGTTCAAGGAACGGTGCTTCAGGCTGCAAAACTAATGCATCAACAAGACGTCGGTGATCTAGTGGTAATGGATGGCGTTGTAGCTAAGGGCATAGTTACAGAAAGGGATTTAGTTAGAAGGGTATTGGCGCAGAAAAAATCGTTTGACACTAAAATATCTGAAGTAATGTCAGATCCTCTCATAACAATCGATGAAGGTACCTCGCTCAGAGATGCAGCGAGGAAGATGGTAAAGTACAAAATAAGAAGACTGCCGGTGACGAAAGAAAACGTTTTGGTTGGTATAATTGCCACTTCAGATTTTGCTCGCCACCTCAGCAAAAAGTCTTTCAGTGAAGTAATGCTTGCGGCTATGAGCCGATATCCATTAGCTGATAATAGCCGATGAACCCACGCTTGATATGAAAAAATGGAATCGACTGTTGAGAAATCGCCATTTCATAACGAAAGAACCCGTCTCCAAAAGCGGCTAAAAACAAAACTTTCAACTATTATGGAGCTGATTTTTTTACCCAGAAGCGAGCCAGTACACGGTGAACCCTGAGCCATCAGGGGCAAGGTCAGATACGTCGGCTAACTGCACGGGTAAACCTCCAGACTCTACTGACGAAACCATATTTATTGCTGTCCAAGGAAAACTGGTAACATCGCCTGAAATAGAACCAATTGTTGCGTTGCAGCTTGTGAAGGTCACGTTTCCAAAATTTGTCAACTGCGAAATAACATTGTCAACAGTTGGTCTTTCAATTATCCACTCAGCTGTCAACTGGCTAGAATTGTAAAACACAGTTGTCTGAAAAGAGTTTGATGTTGTGATGTCTGTTACATTGATAACCCATTGATTGATTGTTCCGTTCGCAAGCTGAATTGAAGCTTGCATTTGGTCTCCCGACGAAACTGTAATTATGTAAGCGGGAATGTTAATTGCGTTGTGCGGTAAAATCTCATACCAAGCATAATATCTTGCGAAGCCATCTCTTGAATCCTGCTCAGTTCCACATTGAATAAGAGAAGTGTCATTGTTAAATTGGCCGCCAACGCCTATCCAAATTGCAGAATACGTGTTGTTAACAGAAGTTGTAACTGTAGGAACAACCCAGGATGCGTTGACTCCAGTGACGACGGGTTGAGGGTTTTGCAGGTCAGAGGAAACTTCGTAGCCTGCCCAGTTTATCGCCGTTGTTGCGTTTGGCGTAGTTGTCGGTGATGGTGTCGGCGCTGGTGTCGATGAAGGAGTAGGTGACAGGGTCGGGACTGGAGTTGGAGCAACGGTAGGTGTTGGAGTAGGTTCCGTTGTAGGCGAAGGTGTGGGCGTTGCCGTTGGAGCCGGTGTAAAGGTCGGCGCGGGGGTTGCTGTGGGCGTTGGAATTGGACTAAACGTGGGGGCTACTGAGGGCGATGGAATGGGTTCATCTATCTTTTTTTCAGGATTTGATGGGAGCCCCAAGTAGACTCCGATAGTGACCGAAGCAATAAGCAGGATTAGCAGAATTACAAAGATTTTGGCGTGATTTGCCTCATTCAATTTACACGCCTCGGATTTGTCTTCAACATATCAATTGGCGAACAAAGCCGCTGAAGGTGAAGTTTTTTAGTGAAATTCTTCAAGCTCCTGCTTTCAACCTACGAGACTTGCTCTCACAAATCTATTTGATTCATCATTTTTAATCTTAACTGGGAATTAAATCTTGATGTACGAACCCGAGAATTTTACCCGAAATAAAACGAGAAGCATTTTTTCTTCAATTCTATGACAAATGTGTTGATTGTCTTGGCGGAATTCATACTTCAATAGGTTAAAACACTAAGAGATTGATCTTTGGTTAAAAAATCAGGCGGAAGAGGTTACATTCTGGGAAATCACTTTGGGAGGCTTTGGGTTTCAATTTTGAAAAAAAGCTTTATACTACAAAGTTGTTAGGATGCGTTGTTGAACCAATTCGGAGAGGGAGATTTCGTGGGCAAAAAGATAGTTTGTTTTTGTGTTGCGTTGTTACTGTTTTCCATTGGTTTGGTTATTGTTCCAAAGACGTATAGTCAAACTGCAGATGTCAAAGTTGTAAACTACAGTTATTATGTTGATTCTGAAGGTTACCTAGATGTGGTGGGTCTTGTCCAAAATGTGGGTCCTAATACGATTTCATCGGTTTCCCTGACTGGAACGATAATAGGTACAGGAGGCGCGGACGCAGGAGATTCAGGTACCCAAGTTTGGGTGTCAGACTTGTTGCCACAACAGAAAGCGCCATTTTATATGGAATTTGTTTCGCCTAACACCGCCTCAAGCACAACTTGGTATGATGTGGTCCAAGCTGGAGAACTGTCCAGTATTCGGCTCAATGTTGCTTCAGCTAACGCGACAAGCAACTACCAATACCAAGGTTTAACCATCACAAGCAGCAAGGGTTCAATCGGCACAACAGCAGGATACACAGGCGCCTACGTAGTCAACGGGGTAATAAAAAATACTGGTGACCAGACAGCAACAAACTTAACGGTTGTCGGAGCATTCTTCAACTCCACAGGATCGGTGATTGGAGTAGGATATACAGATTACCTAAGCCCCATAGCGTTGACACCAGGCAATACAACAACGTTCGAAATTGCGGCGCTGGATTTGAACCAGTCGGTTGTCCCTGCAGCATTGCAAATCAAGAGCTATCAACTGCTTGTTCAAACTCAAGGACCGATTCTTCAAGGAGCAGCTCCCGTAGCTTCGCCTCAAGCCACAGGAACCACGGGTCCAACTGATACTCCGACTACTCCAGCTTCATCGTCGAACGCAAAATCAAACATTTCATCGATCCTTCCGATAGCAGTTGCAATCGTCATCGCAATAGTAATTGCAGCAGCAGCGATAGTTGTAGTAAAACAAGTAATGAGCAGGAATGCGAGAAATCGTCAGACTGTAAAGCAAGCAAGAAAAGCAGGGAAGCAAAAACCTAGTTAATTTTGCTAGATACAGGCATGCGATAGGATAGACTTGTAAAGCCAGCAAACTGACACTGGAAAAAGTCTTTTTCTTTGATTGTTTTCTTTTGGATTGATTATTTCTTCTTACAAAGCTCTTCAATGATTTCTTTAGCTCTATCCACTCGAACTTTGCGTTCCTTAACCATCTGTTGAGCCACCAAGTCAACCAACTCATCTTTTGCTCCGGCAGTGATTGCTATATTTCTTGCGTGAAGTGACATGTGACCTCGCTGGATACCCTCACTTGCTAATGCTCGAAGAGCACCTAGGTTTTGGGCTAACCCGACCGCTGCTAAGACTTCCGCAAATTCGTTGGCCGTCTTAACCCCTAGGATTTTCATGGCGACCCGGGCTACAGGATGGGTTTTAACTGCGCCGCCGATTAATCCTATAGCCATTGGTAGCTCAATGACACCTTCCAAGTCGCCGTTCTCTTTTTTCGTCCATTTTGAAATGCTCGTGTAAGGTCCATTCAATGCGGCGTATGCGTGGGCGCCAGCCTCGATAGCACGATGGTCATTTCCTGTGGCGAGAAC
>JBEKVK010000110.1:0-8403 GCA_049514075.1 Bathyarchaeia archaeon
TTTTAAAATAGGATGTAGTCGTATGGATGCAACAACATTTGTTTATTACCTCAGGATTACTTCTTAAATTTAATTAGAAGGGAAGGCTTGTCGCACAAACTGCCAAGTGAATCCCTGAATTACGCTATTGACGTCGAGTAAAATATCCAAATTAGCAGATTCAAATGAGAGTGAAGAAATGTTTGGTCAAAGGTTTGAACCCACGCAGTCAACTGAGGCATTTATTGCAGCACTTAACGAAGAGGAAGGGGTCGGGGCAACCATCTCTGAGTTGACAGAAAACATTAATTTGCAGCGTGTTTTGGTAATTGATGGTCACAGTGTTGACCGGACTGTTGAAGTCGCGAAAGATCATGGCGCCGAAATCATTTTTCAAGATGGAAAGGGCAAGGGCGATGCCTTGGCTAAAGCTATCGAGAGTATGGATGAAAATGTAAAGTATGTGGTTATTACTGACGCAGACTTTACTTATCCAGCAACGTACGTGCCAGAAATGATTAATATTTTGGAAGATATGCCTGATGTAGGCATGGTTTGCGGAAACCGATTTAGCAAAAAAGCAGAAGGAAAAGCTTTTCAGAGCAGGTTTTCGTTTGGAAATAAAGCATTAGCGTTTGCTCACAGCGCTCTTAATGGAGTGGATTTGCAGGACCCGTTGACTGGCTTGAGAGTTATACGTGCTGACATATTGAGGCGTTGGGTCGTTAAATCTAAAGGTTTTGACGTCGAAGTAGAGCTGAATCATCAGGTAGCCAAACAAGGATTCAAAACAATGGAAGTCCCAATTGAATATCGCGAGCGATTAGGCGAGAAAAAACTGAAAATGAAACACGGCGTAACTATTTTAAAGAGAATCATGTACGAAAGTTTCGTTTAGAGTATTTCAAAAATCTCGGTTTCTTTTTTTGGCCAAATTCTATATCTTTCTTGCAGTTTTTGGTTTGTTAGATTAAATACAATCAGGGCGGGCCGCCAAAGAAATTAAATTCTGACTAAACCCATATAGTTTATCATGAAAGGAGTCGCAAAAGACTTTAAAGTTTTGATTGGGGTTGATGCTTTTTTGTTGTTTTGTTTTTGCTTTGGAATTGGGCTGAGGATTCAATATTTAGCACCATATATGATGCGAGGATAAATCCAAATTTTCCGTGGTACATTCAAGTTAGTGGCAGCACACAAGATGGAAATGGCAGCATATTGGACATTGACTTGAATTTTGGTCTCGCTATACTCTTGCGTGCAATATTGGTAAACCTTTACTTCGCGTACAGGCTTTTCAAATCCGGCTCGGCCCAATAGGCTTTACTGCTTACTTTCTCAGGCGTTTAATTTTTTTGAAGTTTGTGAGCAAATGCATTCGATAGTTTGCTTGTGGCAATTGCGGTAATATATCGGTCTTTGTCTTAGAGAAATTACAGAAAATGGATACGATGACAGTTTACGTTTTCTTTAAAGATGCTCTTGAATATTGTTGTTTTAACAAAAAAAGGAAAAGGGAAAAATAGAGTTGGCTAAACTCCGAACGAAACTTAGCTTTTACTCGCTTGACTCATGTTACGTCTTCTTAGCACCAGTAGGGCTGCAACGATTACAACGATTACCACTACAACAACTATGGCATAGATGTATCCTTGGGGCGCACTCGATGTTTTGGTGGGAGTTGGAGTGAGCGATGCGGTTGTGGTAAAGGCTATGGATATTTGGTGTGTGCTGAAGGCGGTTGTATACCATACGTAGTAGTTATTGGTGTCTTGCGCGTAGCCCTGGCTTGATG
Source organism: Bathyarchaeia archaeon (assembly GCA_049514075.1). Lineage (GTDB taxonomy): Archaea > Thermoproteota > Bathyarchaeia > Bathyarchaeales > Bathycorpusculaceae > Bathycorpusculum. The sequence continues at coordinate 1,775 of JBEKVK010000110.1, forward strand.
CTGTGTGACCGTCGATGGCGACTATTGGAATGCTCCCGTAAGTTACTGCGCTTTTGGGAATGGTTATGTTGCCAAAGCCTGTTGTACCGCTTGCGCCTGTCACAGTGAAAGACAGCGTAGTTGAAGAAGTGGCTTTATCTGTTACAATTGTGATACTCGACATCTGTGAGCTGGTTATGCTGCCTGTGATTTTAAGATTTACCGTGGAGCCAGTCGATGTTTTCGCTTGCACAGTTGCCGGAGCCGGTGTATGTGTAGGAGTTGGAGCAGTTGTAGGCTTTGGTGTAACTACTGGTTGAACGGTAGGCACAGGCGTAATTACTGGAACTGCTGTGGGTATCGCTGTGGGGATTGGAGTGGGCGTTGTCGTCGGGATTGGGGTTGGTGTAGCCGTTGGAATTGGGGTTGGTGTAGCCGTTGGAATTGGGGTTGGTGTAGCCGTTGGAATTGGGGTTGGTGTAGCCGTTGGAATTGGGGTTGGTGTAGCCGTTGGACTTGGGGTTGGTGTAGCCGTTGGAATTGGAGTAGGCGTTGCTGTGGGCACAGGTGTTGGAGTAGGTGTCGGCGTAACTGCCTGTTGTTCGGTCTGTACTATTCCTGAGATTATTCCCGATGGTATCGCGGTTAACTGGAAGTTGACGCTGGATGTCACTTGGTTAACAGTCACCGCTATACTGTTTAGCACTTGCTGGGTATATTCGTCCGCCTGGGCTGTTACGGTGTAGGTTCCTGTTGTAAGACCAGTTGATATTGTGTAGTCTCCTGAGCTGTCTGTTGTGGCTGAGTTTGAAGTAAACGTTGCTGTGTTCTCGGCAGATACGCTAGCTCCATCGATAGGGTTGCCATTGGAGTCGGTAACCTTTCCAGTTATCGTTCCTGACGGTATAATTGTGAGTTGAATATTGACGTTTGATGTTGGTTGTCCCTGCGTAACGGCCACGCCGACGGCTGTGTTAAAGCTAGTTTCATATGAGGCTTCAACAGTGTAAGTTCCCGTTCCCAGGTCAGTTGTAATTTGATACTGACCTGCTGCGTTAGTGGTGGCGGAGCCAAAGAAAGTGAATGTGCTATCGAACGCAGAAACATCGGCGCCTGCGATGGGTGTGCCGTCTGGTTGAGTAATTGTACCTGAGATTGTGCCTGAGGATTCAAGTGCAAGGTTCACTCCTGGGGTTGTTTGTCCCTGAGTGACAGCAATCCCCGAAACGGAAACGGGTAAATGATTGGTTGCTCCGATGACCTGTACAGTGTACGTTCCTGTGCCTAGATTAGTGTTTAACGTGTATTGTCCTGAGCTGGTAGTTGTTGCAATTGCCGAGTAGAGGTCGTTGGATGAAATAGCTTCGACGAGTACGCCTGAGAGAGGTGATCCTGATACTGAGTCGGTTACTGTTCCTGAGATTGTGGCTGATACGGGTAGGGCGAAATTGATGTTTGACGTTGTGGCGCCTGCTGTCACTGATCCGCGGTTATATTGTAGGTTCCTGTTGGGAGGTTGGTGTCTATTCGATAGTTTCCGTTGCTGTCGGTAAAAGCGCTGTAACCGCTTGAGTCTTGGCCTGTTGAGTTTTCTGCTACTACAACGACGTTTGCCAGTGGTTTTCCTGTTGAAGCATCGGTTACTTGGCCAGTTATGATTCCTGAGACGGTGATAATTATGTTTATGTTGGGTGTTGTTGAGCCAGCTGTGACGGGGACGTTGTCGACTTCTGTGGTAACGTAGCCTTCCGCGAGAGTGGTTAACGTGTAATCGCCTGTACCCAGGTAATTATTGATGCTGTATTGACCTTGAGCGTTGGTGACGGCTAACCCGTTGCCGTTACCTGAGGCTGAGACAGAAACATTTGGAACCGGAAATAGGGGTTGGGCTGAGGCTTGTTGCGAAACTGAAACATTTACCGCTATTATGGCTACAAATAAGCCCGTCAGAAGTAAAGTGATTATTAGATTTGCAGTTATTTTTTTATACAATCGAATTCATCCTCCAGTTTGATTCAAACACAAAATAATTTGACTTAGAACTAGCTGAGCTAAGCCTGTTTTCTCTTGAAGTTTGGTTTGGTTTATTCATATAAAAGCACCGAAAAAGACGGTATCGCTAAATATAACTTTTGGATTCGCGCTAATAAGGAAGAGTTGTCACAGAATGAAACCACAATTTTTTGCAATTTGAATATAGCTGACATTCTTCGATTTGTTGCGGCAGCCAACCTTAATTCATTTTTATGATCAAGATTTTTTCTTAACAAATACCACAAGCAGGTATATCATGTAAATGACGCTGAAACCAACCAAGCCGCACTCACAGTAACGGACAACTAAACGATTCTCTCCAAGAATGAAATACCCTTGCGTTGATATGTCGTAAAAAGTCCAGCACATCATGCACACGGCACTGAAAAGCGACGAAAGCCCTACAATATGAAATGCGTCTTTCAAGGTTGTGAACATGCCATAGTGCACTATCGTTTTTGTTTGTGGCAAGCTAAGGCTAGTGAGCCAACTGCAACCCTCTAGTGAGGGGGCTGTTGATAGTCAAACCCATGCTGCCTGCTCATCATTTTTGCTTCTCAGTTATGTATATTTTATGAATACAGAATCTGTATCGAAAAAAAAGTTACTAACCCCTCTAAAACTGGAACTTCTTGCAAACCATTCAATTTACAATCCAATTAAACCATTTCAAAACCTCAACTTCGCCTTCCAAAAATAACATATGCTTTCTTAATTCAGGAAATCTGTGTTTTGCTCTTTCTTTTCAATTTTTTGTTTTTGAGGTACTGTAAGGAATCTTCGATAAACTTTTGCTCAGAAGCTGTTCTTTCAGATTCCGTGTCGTTTTTCGTAAGAATCCTCTCAAATATATTTAAGATTATTCCACGTAGATGTTTGTTGGTTACTTATTTATAATTTTTTTGTTTGCAACGTTTCAAACAACCATTTAGTTTTTCTTATTTTTACTGATAAATCATTAAATTCTTTCGCCTCACTCCAAACTTAGCGCTAACTGTAGAAAGAATTATATTTTTGATTTGTTAATGATAAAATGGTGATTTGCTTTGGTAAGTTTCGATGAACTTTCTGGGAAATTTGTAATTTGTGCAGGCGGTTTTGACCTTGGAGAGATTAATGGGGGAGATATGGATACTAACACTTGGCAGGTTACCCATCTGCATGTAAAGTTGTCTAAACCAGCATCTGAAGACCTGGGATTCAAAAAGAGAATAGGAAGCTCAACTGTATGCGTGCCTGTCTCGCTAGTTGCTACAGTCGGAGACAATGTATTGTTAAACAAGTCCCTCGATGAATTAAGCAGGCACCCAGAAATCTCAGAATGCAAAATATAAAAGCTAAACCTTCAAACTCTCGTCTATTTCTCCTACAGTGGTGTAGGAGTTTCCATGCTCTGTTTTTGAAGTTCTCATGGTGAAACTTAACTTTCAAGTACCAGATTGTGGTTTTTGTATTCTCTTGCTACTAAGTGGAGATTTTGTTTTCTCCAAATTCCTATAACAATCATCACATATCACTGGGGTTGACGCATAACCTTCGAGTACATGATAGACTTCCTTATTCTGCGAAGCCTCCGAATATTTCTTTCCACACCAATCACAAATCATGTAGATGCCTGTAGCCCAGTTATTTTTTGAGAAGCTCTCCTTTCTCCCCAGATAGGAAACCAAGAATAAACTCTAAGACTTAAAAAGCATATTTCTAAACTGGATTATGTCCTTGATTAAAGCGGCTGTTGAGATTGCTTGGGAGGGAACAGATGGGCGCTTGGTTTGTTTCGGAGTCTTTGGTTAGATATATTGCATTTTCAGAAATATTGCTTATATGCGTTTTATCGGTTTTGCTTGTTTGAGGAGAGAAGAAACGCTGGAGAAGGAGAGGCTTCGATCCCGCTTCCTAGAAGAAAGTGAGAAGAGGCTTAGTTTCGGGCTTTGTTTGCCGATCACAGCGAATGGAGGAGGGTAGCGTGCACAAACGTGGTTGGGGAACTATAACGATAGATATCTTAGAGGCTACTTTGTCTCCTCAGAAAAAAATGAGAATAATGTACAGTGCTAATTTGAATTATGCACGCTTCAACAAGTACTTTAGTGATTTCTTAAACAAAGGCTTTATCGAGAAAACCTCTGATCCTGAAGGAAAAGTTTGCTACCGTATTTCTCAACGAGGCAAAACTTTGCTGGCGGCGCTACAGAAAGCCAATGAACTTGCCCTCTCCGACGAACTCTAAGCGTTCTGGACTAATTTCTTAGATTAACCTATTAATTCACGGTAACTTCTGATTCGATTGGGCTTTTAGTGATCGGGAAGTTTGAACTTTGACAGTTTCCATTTTCTTAATAATTTTTTTTGATTTCTTAGGCAAAATTTAGTTTCTTTAAGGATCAATTACTTCTTCATTACGCCCACGGCGCTGAAAATTGTATCTGTTTTCTCTCATTTCTTATCAGTCAGACCTAGCATGATTTCCGTTCTGGTCCACAATTGTTTTTGTAGGTTCTCGTCGTATGATGCTGGGCAGGTCGTTGTTTCCTTCTTTTTCGCGAAGCACTTGCCCGATAAGTTTGTTACTTCGCATGAAGAGGCTAAGTAAACAGTTGTTTCTGCTCCCTTCCTGGGACTTATCTGCATAGGACGGACCATCTTGAACATAAGAGATGAACTAGGGCTGCCGCTGTTTTTTCCAAGATTAGTCGCGACAAACCCAGGCATAAGGACGTTTGCAGTGACTCCAGTACCTTCTAGACGCCTTGCCAACTCATAGGTAAACATCATTACCATTAGTTTAGTGTTAGCGTAAACTGGTGCTCGGACTTGAGAATAGGCTTTTGTTCCTCTATAGTTTTTCTCGCTTTGAAGATCATCGAGATCCACTTTGCCATTCTTTGCGAGGCCTGAGCTTACGGTGATTATTCTCGAGGGCGTGCTAGATTTTAGCAAATCCAGCAACTCATGTGTAAGCAGAAAGGGTCCGAGGTAATTGACGGCCAGAGTACGCTCAAAACCCTCAGGTGTAACCTCTCTTTTATTGAACATAGCTCCGGCATTGTTAACCAATACGTCTAGCCGCTTGTACTTATTTTTGAATTCCTTTGCGAAGCGTCGGATCGAGTCCATAGACGATATGTCGCAGATCATTAGGTCTACTGAGTTGTTTCCTGTTTGTTTGATTATTTCTTTTTGAGCTTTTTCTCCTCGCTCCTGACTGCGAACGACCATAACGACTGTAGCGCCCATTTTTGCTAAAGCTAAAGCAGTTTCTTTCCCAATCCCAGAATTACTCCCCGTTACTATGCAGATTTTCCCTTTCATTTCACTCAAACACGCAACCCCCAAACCAATTATCAACAAAGGAGTTTTTTCCTAAATTGTTTTTGTTTCTTACAGGTAAGTTTGTCAAAAAAGAAAAAAATTAAGTTTGGCTAGAATGGTTTAAACAAACCGGCAAATACTAGCCAAACCAGAAAAGTTTTTGCGACGAAGCTCATCACGATGTAAATTCTCTCTCCGTATAGATAGTCTTTCCATTGGCCCACGCCTTTGTACTGCAGAACCATGTTGACTGCGAAGCTCATGAACAAGACCAGATATATTATGAATATCAAGTAGACGAATTTTGGTACGCTGTTGTCGCTTGCTATGACATCTCCTATGAAGTATCCGAAGAGTACAACCCATGGGAAGCCTCCTGAAATGCTGCCCAGTATGAAGGGGGACCAACTTGTTTTCTCGGTTTGTTGGTTCATTTGCTCCATCAAGTAGCCGAACATTATCATCAGTGCGTTAAGCACAAATATCATTGCCAGAGACCAGAAATCCCAGATTCCGACGAAAGTGGCTATGACCCAGATCATTATTGAACTTGAAAACGCGTATTCAAACCATCGGTAAGGATTCATGCCCTTCTTGAGGTTTTCAACGTAGGATTTGTTTCTTGGAAAAGCAACCAGGAAATGGTCAATAGCTGATATCAGTGGGAAGGCTGCTAAAAGCGCGCCTAAATGGTTAATTGTGAAAATAACTTGCGGATTTGGCACAGCAAAAATCATTGGATTAGTTGCGCTTAAATGGGCGAACTTGAGGTAGAAAGTGTAGATGCTTGTTCCTGTGGGCCATTTTAAAGCAAAAGTCAAAGTTAGAATAGCTAAGCCATTTATCAGTTGAAGTATGCCTGCACCGATGTTGAATCTCTTTAGGTATCCAAAGGATATAGGAGATTTAGACATAATCGCCTGTCTTTCTTTGTAATTCATTTTTATTTCTCCTTTTTCCCTTCTTGTCTTTTTGTGTGCTTAAAATTAATTAGCTTAACGGTCAAATCTGAGCTTGAAGAGCTCCTTAACGGTAATTTTATATTTGACTTGGGTTCTTGTGATTATGGTGTAAGTTATGTCAAAAGCCCAACCTCATCCGGGTCATGAAAAACACCTCTGCAAAATGGTAGAGGACAAAGTACCAATAGAAAAGATAAAGCCATTAGTGAAAGACGCAAAGTACATCTGCAAAGGATGCATGCGTACAGCTGCCAAAGCAGAAAATCTCTGCGCCCCTGAAAAACTCTAACCATTTTCCTTTTTTTAAACTAGAAATTGCTAACTGTGTTGACCTTCAAAGCC
>JBEKVK010000111.1:0-5299 GCA_049514075.1 Bathyarchaeia archaeon
GAAAAAAGAATGCTCAAGATCACGGCAGATGACAAAGCGCTAATCGCACAAATCAACGAGCAGCAATACGAGTACCTGCAGCCCAAAACAGCCCAAGAACGCATACACCTCAAATTTTGGCATCCGCAAGGAAAACACGACGATCAACTGATGGCTCTAGCACTAGCTTGCCGTGCAGCCTCAAGAGCAGCGCCACCCGGTCGAGGCGCAATAATGGGAGGTTAAACCACGATAAGACCAAAAAAAACAGTATGGGAATAATTTGAAGGAGGAAAAAAATATGGTGAAAGTACTTTCAGTCGGAATATTAGAGTTTGAAGGAGAAAAAATACCGTATTCATACTGCAGAGGTGAAAAATTACCAAACAGCGACAAATACAACAACTACATAGAAGCAAATTATGGAGGCCGCATATGCATCGATGACCATGGATTCGGTTTAGACCATGCAATAAATTTGCTGAAAAATGAAATTTCAATTCGCAAGTCAAATCAGAAAGGTCTTCGACCGGGGAGGTAGGTTCTCTCTTGTGTGTACAAGCCGACCGGTCGGGTCAATGCATATACAATTTGCATATACACTTTGCATATACAGGCGAGGAAAAGTATGCCTAAGAAAATTAAGACGTTTAGATTTAATTCTCAACCATATGAAAGCTTCAAAGAATTAGCGTCAAAAAACGGTTACACAGTAACTTCAGCTTTTGAAAAGTTCATGTCCACCTCGCTTGAATACGGGCTTGTTTTTCCGTCTGCCCCGAAAATCGAAAATGTGGAGGCCGAGGCTCGAGTCATGCTGACTTGGCTAAAAGACGGCAAGTATTGGGTCAGTCTCGGAGACAAAACAGAAACCAGTACACGTGGACGCCTTTTGCAGCTGTTACCAACGGTTGAGGATGCCGATTTAAGGCTGGATATTGAAGAAACTCTGAAGAAAAAGCCCCAAGCATAAAATAATCTTGGAGGTGAGAAAGATGAAAGACATTGACTTTAAATCAGCCAAGAAAGCACGTGAAATAAATGAAAAGTCAGATAAAACAGCCCTCAAAATAATTAAGGAATTAAGACTAAAAGATAAACAGCAAATAAGCGACCATGAACTCTTCACTATAGTTAAAGCCATATACCCTGACGATTACGACTTAAAAATGAACATCTTGTACAATTGCAAGTATTTGTCAACCATTTTTGTTGTCGACTTAAAGGCTGAAAGGAACGATAACGATTTAATAGCAGACGAATAGTAGCGGAGGGAAGAAACAGATACAGAGGAAAGAACCGAGCCGCAGGAAACATTTTTAGTTTTTGCCAGCTTTTCAACCGTAAGCATTTTATTGGCTAGCAGCGTTGTTTCACCGATACAGACATGTGCCTTCGTAGCCTAGCCCGGTGGGGCGTTACCTTGGTAAGGTAATGGTCGCGGGTCCAAATCCCGCCGAAGGCTCCATTCTTGCCCCGGATTCATTGAAGCGACGCATTTTGAGTTCAGACCGTTGTTGCTGCAATCTGCCGCGCCGTTGTTGATTTCTGCCACGCCAAGCAGCGAAAGTTCATCTTGAATTTGCGCTCTTTTGGCTTTTATGCGGTGGCGTAAACTACGAGCATAGTCAGGGCTAAACTTATCGGGATTGCGAAGAAATTCCTGTTCTGTTTTGCTGAGCATAAAAAAAATATGCCTTGAGCGATATTTAATCGCCTCTGCAGATTTATTTGCGGTAGTGATCGCCAAAAAAAGTTAAGGGATAGGGAACGGCATGATTCTGTCTTCCCAGGGTGGGCAGAAGGTTCTAATTGATTTCAGACCTTGCTTTTTTGCAATTCGTGTGAGACAAGCTTCGCCGTTCTTTGAGAATTGGCGTTGAAAGACTACGGTGCTGAAGTTCGAGCCTAGTGTCTCCAGAGCTATCGACAGCAGTTTTTCCATGTGGTGATTCCGTCGTTGAGAGTACAGAGTAAAGATGCGTGACACAAGTGCGCAGGTTTCCATTTGGCCAGTTTCATTTCGGATTTTCCCTTTTTGGGTTACAGCGACTGCGATAATTGCAGATTTTTTCAGCAAGAGAAATACTTGGTATTTACGCGTTCGCCATTTTTGGCTTGTCACCGAATCAGTCATATTGTTTTCGTCGGCTTCGACCGTCATCAGGTCTTCGCAAATCTTTCTCTCGTCATCGGAGCTTTTGGTAGAAATGAGTGCAATGGAGTAATCGTTTTCTTGGTAGATTATGTTGTTGAATTTAGGGTTGCAGTTTTGCGAATGCGACTTAAGCAATTCGGGGTTGCCAGAATTAAAGCCATAGCATTTCGTACAGATGTGCCACTTGATAGTGCAATCAGCGTACAATTCGTAGTCTCCGGGAGGTGCTATTATGAACTCGCCGTTTTCATCAAAAAAGGCAGCGTCCATTCTAGTTGCCTCCTAATAAGGTCTTCAATTTTCGGAGGGGTATAGAGGAAGAAAGGTTTGGCAGAAAATACCTATTCTTCATAACAGATTTTTTATGAACAATATTATTAGGTATCATTCTGTCTATCCCCCTCTCTTATCTGAAGGCCTTCTGGTGTTAGGTCTTCCATATTCATCAGTTGATCTGGCGGTTGTATTGGCTGCGGCGGCATTGGTGTCGGCGTTGGGTATTCCATCTTTTGTCTCCATAGGGCTCTGAATTCGTCGGATTGGAACCATTTGAATTCAGGCTTTAGCTTCATTGCGTAGCCTAACTGCGGGCCGCCGATAGTCATTACTTGCTTTGCTTTCAGGTCAACGAGGCCCAAAGTTTCTAGCGTTCGCATTGTCATTAGCGCCTTGTTTCGTGAGCACTTGAGATTCGTTTCCAAGTCATTGGTTTTAACTTCTTCTTTGAACAGCAGAAAAGAAAATGCTAAGAGTCGCTCCCATGGCGCCGAGCTTAGGGCGACGTCGAAAACAATGGGCAAATCCTCAACAGATATCTGCTGCCTCCCCTGTAATAGCGCTCTGCCTCGCATCAGTGTGTACAGCGATTGGATGCATCTGGCTGGCTCTTCGATAATCGGCGTTGAAAAGTTTACTTCTTCTGTCCCGTATCCTTGCTTAACCACGAGGTTGACTTTGCCGCGGAGTTTTGTGACGATTTTGGCTACTTGCACCACTTTGTCGAGCAGTTGCTTGTCGTCGTTTGCTGGCTCCCACTTTAGACGTTCCTCCCGCCATATGCCTTTGAGGAATCTCAAGGTTGCTTGGTTGCAATCGGCGACTTTTTCTTGGTAGTTTGCTCCGGTCAAGTCGGCAACGTAATCCTCGTTTGTTTTGCTTTTGCTTTGGATTTCCATGAAGTACATGCGAGCGCCGAGGTTGCCGAATAAGTCCCAGACTTTGTGGGGTATTGGCGTGGTGGCGCCTATCCATGAAAACATATAGTCTCCTTCATAGCCTCTGGATCCATAGACACCTGAGTCGATGGTTAAGCCTTGGCCGTCTAAGACACGCGTAAGGATGGAGAAGGTTTCTGCTAAGTCTTCCGCTTTGGCGCCGAATAATGTCGTCAAGTCTGGAGTTATCAAGACTTTACCTTTGATTCGCGGCAGCATGTCTATTTTGGCTAGTTCAGCTTCGGACTTTTGGGCAACATGCGAAACAAATGCTCTGGCGCTGAATTTGTCGGTGGCGTGGCTTAGGGGGAAGTGTTTGAAGAAATTGAGCGTGGTGGTTTTTCCGCCCGCTGGTGCGCCTTGAAGAACTAGGGCTAAAGGTGAAACGTTTTTGATAAGGAGAGCGGCAACGGTTGAAGCGCATCCTTCAGTATACGTCCACAAGTCTGGAAAGTTGGCTTGAATTGTTTGGCGCCATTCGTCGAAGTTTATGGGTTCACCAATTTTGTCCCAGTTGGGCTTGTCGTCTACGGCGAATAAGGAGCAGTTTGGTTTGTCACATAGATCGGCGAATGTAGAGCATCCGACGCTGTAACGTCCCTCAGTATATCCTTTAACTGCTGAATCCACAAGCGTTGAGATTTCTTGAGGCGTTAACGGCTCTTCTGATTTGGCAGTAAACTGTGAGCAAAGGTTTTCGATGTCAGCTTGGCCCAGATCTTTGCTTGCATAGTATACGGCAAGCTGGAAGGTCTGGTTGTTGCGGTTGCCCTTTTGCGCCCCGGATTCGATAAGTTTCTTGATACATGGCGGATCATCTCCGGCGGATTTGGTTTCGAATTGTGGTTTCCTAACTGATAGCCATGTCTCGACTTTTTCTTTGTGCTCATGGTAAAAATTTTCTGCTTCAGGAATGACTTTGGCTTCGCCATGGATAAATGGCTCTCTTGGTTTTGCGGCTAGCGTTTTGATTTCTTCGATGGTAAGCTTCTCAGCCTCGGCTAGTGTAAGCGGTATCTTGTACAAACCAGTCTTGTTGTGCTTTGAATTCAAAAGCCTCCACAAGCGGCGTCGGTCGTAAATCCCTGTATCTAGCGTTTTGAGGTGCAATCGCGCTTGAAGCTCTTTGGCCATAGATTTCCATATGAGCGGTAGATCAGAAGAGGGCTGGGCGTTGAAGATCTGATGGCCAATCGTTACGCTGATGCCTTTGCAGCCTGAGAAGGCAATGTTGATGGCGGTTTCGGGAATTTTGTGTTCTTCGATGAGTTTCTTAATGGTTGTTACGGCTTCTTTGCGCGCCTTGTCTGGGTTGTCTTCTTTGTCAAAATCGAGGTAAAGTGGGCTTAGTACTTCGCCAACATATGGATCAGACGTAGAGTAAGAAAAGATGCTGGAGAAGAGTCCAGCTGTTGAGGACTCATGCATTGTTTTCCATTGCGACAGTTCTGGCAGTTTAAGCATCTTGGGCGGCGATTGGCGACAGAAGCCTTCGCAGCCTTCAACATATCTTTCTTCAAGGGCTGTCATAGAACTTCCGCCCTGTGGTTTATTTTTTGCTGAATTAACGACAAAGAAACGATGGTCGTCATTGCCAGCTTGTTTATGCTTTCAGCCAGTGACGAGTCTGTCTCTGACTGTTTTTTCTTTTCAGGTTTCATTTTGTGTCTCTCTCTTCTTTTAGTGTAAGACTCATGGTTGCAGGAAACATACATATTATGCCAGTTTAATTGAGTCTTGTTTCAGGGTGAGTGCTTTGGGCAAAGGAAAGATAAGGACGATCGAAAAAGATGCAAAGGCGTTGAGACTCGTATCAGACATGTGGTATGGCCATGAGTGGGAATGGCGGACATATGCGGCAATAAAGGAAGAAGCATTGGATGAGGGTTGGAGTAAGAGCAGTGTATCGCGTTATCTCAGCTATCTTGTTAAGACAGGGGGATTAGAT
>JBEKVK010000112.1:0-5294 GCA_049514075.1 Bathyarchaeia archaeon
TCAAAAACCGAGTTCGAATTGTGGATCAACATTTTAGCTGACAGCGAAGCAGATGCCGTCGAGATTGGACAAAAGTTGAGCATTGGAAAAAAATATTGACTGCTTAAACGTCTTTCCAACGTGTCTTCTTAACTGCTATAAACAGGATAATCGCGCACACTCCCACCAAGATTGCCCAGTCGAAAACTACCATGTTAAAAGAAATGCTCAGGTAACCCGTAGCTGAATGCATGATCTCCGCCGCGTACGTTGTCGGCGATAAATAAGCGAAGTAATTGAATGGCGCTGGAATGTAGGTTATGGGATAATAAACCGGCGGCAACGTGGCAAATAAAAGTGAAAGCAGCCTGGAAAATGCGTAGCTTTGAACGACATCAGCTGAGAAAGTTGATAACATGAAACCTAAAGCCACTGATATTGCAAACATCACTAGCAGTACACCCGATAAGATCGCTATTTGGAGAAGGGACGGGTGAAGGTAGATGCCCGTAAGCGCGACAAGAATTGCTATGCTTGGGAGAGAATAGACAATTTCTGCAAGTGCCATTCCACTCATGTAAACTCGTGAAGACGTCGGGGAACTAACAATCATATCCTGAAGTTTGAAGTCATTTTTTAGGTGAGAAAGATCAGATTGTAGTGCGATGCCGCTTGAAAAAAACGTCATAATCAAGCCGCCCTCGATGGCTGTTCCAAAAAGGGCTCCTTTGCTTACAAATGTGACGACAGCAAGCAGGGATAGAGGAGAGATAACGGTGCTGATTAAAACGATAGGGTAATTTTTCATTTCGTACACTGCGTTTACGAGTACGCCCGCTAGAATTTGGCTGAGTTTGCTGCGTTTCATTATTCGTCCCTCACTTTTTGACCGACAAGAAGGAAAAATATGTCGTCTAGAGTCACGGGGTTGATTGAAAATCTGGTTCCTTGTTCAGAGAGATGCTTTGCAAGACGGAAGGCTTCGTTTTCGTTTGTCATTATTTGAGTGTACCCATGTGTTTCTGTGGTTACTTCTCCATCTGTAAGGGGTGGAATGGGTGCGTTGAGAGCTAATTTAATGCTGTATTGGTACTTTGAGGCTTTTCTTATTTCTGAAAGGGCGCCGACCGAAACTAATTGTCCATCTTTTAGAATGCCTATTTTGTCAGCTAGTTCTTCCGCCTCTTCCAGATAATGTGTCGTTAGAAAGATGAATCGTTCTTTGCCAAGTTTTCTTAGAATTCCCCACAGCTCCCTTCGTGAAATCGGGTCTAAACCTGTTGTGGGTTCGTCCAGAAAAATGATTTCGGCTTCGGACGCCATTACCATCGCGATAAGAACTTTTCTTTTTGTTCCCCCTGAAAGGCGACTGGTCAAAACGTTGGCGTACTCTTGCAGGTCAAGTTTCCCAAGCGATTCGTCTGCAAGCCTTTTTGCGTCGCCGTAGGTGTAGCCTCGCCAAAGAAGATACGACATGACTGATTGCTTAGCCGTCATCCATCTTATCGTTCTGGCTTCCTGCGGGACAATTGCAATTCTCTCTCTCAACTTCCCTTCCTGTTTTAGAACGTCAAACCCGTTGATGCTTGCAGTTCCAGCGGTCGGCTGAAGTTCAGTGGCGAGAATTCGGATAAGAGTTGTTTTTCCCGCTCCATTTCTGCCGATTAACCCGAAAATACCGTTAGTTTCCACTGAAAAAGTTACGTTTTCCAATGCTTTGCGATGATCTTCATAAACCTTCGTTAATCCTTTGCATTCAAGTTCGCCCATGAACACTGTCACTTGAAAAAATGACATACAACAAATGCGTATTTTAATTTGCTTATGAACCGCAGTTATTTGAGTTATTTGGCTTTTTATTGTTCAAAATAAATATGTAGACTGAAGGGCTACGTCGCATTACCCTTTTCCATCGTGGTCATGCATTTGAAAATGTTTTGAAGCTTAATGTTCTAAAAATAAAAAAAGGTGTTGATAGCTTAGAAGGATCGGCTGACTGTAACCTTGACTGTGGTGCTGTGTATCAATGCGCCGCTTGTGCCGGTGACCGTAACCGTGAATGTTCCACTTCTCGTTGAGGATGGTACCGTAATCGTCAGTGTCGAGGACCCTGAACTTGTTATCGATGATGGGCTTAATGTCGCAGATAATCCGCCTCCTGACGCACTAGCAGTAAGAGAAACTTGACCTGTGAATCCTCCTATAGATGCAATTGTTACACTTGAGGTGCTGTGCGATCCGCTTCTAATGCTCATGCTGCTTGGTGAGGCAGAGACCGAGAAGTTTGGCGTGGTTACTGTGTATGTTACGGTTGTTGTGTGGATTGGTAACCCCGTCGTGTCTGAGCCGGAAACGGTTATGGTGTATGTTCCCGCTGTAGCTGTTGATGGAACAGGTATTGATAATAAGGTAGTGCTGCCTGAAGGTGGCAAAGTTATTGAAGTTGGATTAACCGAGGCCCATCCATTGGGGTCTGTTACAGTAAAGCTTACGGTGCCGGTATAACCGTTGAGTGCTGTTGCTGCGATGGTTGACGTTCCTGTCGAGCCAGCTTGAATTGTTAGGGAGGATGAAGAAGGTGATAGTGAATAGTTAGGTGTGGTTGTTACTGGTGCGAAGTTTGTGGTCAGTGGGGTACCTAAACCTGTTGCCAGGTCATAGCCTGTCGATGCGGGATAGACGGTGTTTGATCCAGATGTTATGTCTTTGAAGTCTGCTGCATACGTTGATGGTTGAGCGTAGTCATTGTACAAGTTATTGCTCGTTACTGAGAGTCCTAATGATTGGATAGCTGCCCATTGTGGTGCACCTGCGCTTGTGCCGCCAACAGCATACCAACCGCTGTATCCATAGGTGTCCAAGACTAAGAAGCCCGTGTTTGGGTCAGCATTGTAAGCTACATCTGGTGTTGCCCGGTATTTGTATCCTAACGAAGCTTGGCTAGACGGCACTTGTTCATATGCACTTACTCCCCCGCCGCCGCTGCTCCAAGCTTTTTCGGTGTAACCGGTGGCTGTTTGGGTGAGGGTTGTACCTCCAACAGAAATCACGTTTCCTGAGCTGGACGGCCAAATGACGGCTCCGCCGGTGTCTCCCGCTGAAGCAAAGAAGCTTACGCCGGCATGGCTTGTGAAGTAGCTGTCATATGATTGTTCGCCTGAGAATTCATTTGTCCCCCAACTCATTGAGATTGCAACAACGTCTGATCGACTAGCTGCGTAACTCACCGCTGAGAGAAGGTCAGTTGTTGAAGCCGAATTAGCTTCAACTAAGAGAATCTTGGCGTTTGGAGCTATTGCATGTGCCCATTCTACGTCTAAGGATTCTTCCATTCCCCATCCAGAATTAGACGTTATCAATGAAGACATCTGGTGAATCTCCAAGTTTGGAGCTGCTAGTCCCCATTGGCTGCTGAATGTTGCTAGGTTTGAAGCTATGTTAGGGTCGCTGTATGCATCTACTATGGCTATTGTGCCTGTTCCGCCTGTGGATGGAAGATTGTATGCGTTTTTGATGTCGGCGGGTGTGTAATATGGATTGTCTGGACCTATTGCGTTGGGATCTATCCCTGCGGTTTTGATAATGTAAAATGGATTTGCTTGCAACGATGTTGGTGATGTTGGTTCAACACTTGCAAAGACTGGGTAACTGGCTAAGAGAAGCATCGTGGTTAAGATGGATGCGATTATAATGCTTTTTTGTAATCGGTTCAAAATATTTTTCTCTCCTAATTCCAACTGTTTTTATGTTGGATAAAATAATCACGCCGACTTTCGCTTATAACCATTATCATGTAGCGTAACAAATGAATTAAGATAGTAAAAATGATGCAAAAAGATACTTAGTGTAGCTCAAACATTTGGTTCGTGGCGAGTCTTTTTTTGCTTAGAAAGTGTGAAAATGTCGTGGATTATGCTGAGCTGAAGCGAACGCTTTTGGTTTGTGCCTTAAATAACTTGAGCGCAGTGTCGGCATTTTCTTGAATGGTGAGCTTGAAAGGTTACACAAAGAACTAAACTTGGGAAATAATTAGAGACGAAATAGAAGCTAAGAGTTATATTTATATTGAGTTGGGAAAGTCATTGGATGCAGGTGAAATGTGTATGACGGTTCATTTAGTCCCGTGGGATCCTTCGTGTAACCTTTTGGAGGAGGCTAACCGTCTATATGACGAAGCAGGAACCTTTGATTGCGTGCAGAAAGGCGACCTTGTAGCGGTCAAGTTACATGTAGGCGAGCTTGGGAACCCATATTATGTGCAGCCTTTTTTTGTCCATGAGATAGTGCGACGGGTCAAAGAGGCAGGCGGTAAACCCTTCCTCACCGACTCAAACACGCTCTACCACGCACTACGCTACAACGGCTACGACCACACAATCACAGCATTAACCAACGGTTTTGGTATGGCGCCGTTTTTTCCAGCAGACGGACTTAAAGGCGAAAACTACCGAACCGTGCCAACAAAAGGGATACTCGACGAAGTCGAGGTGTCAGGAATGATTGCTGAAGCCGACGCCATGATTGTTGTTTCACATGATAAGGGTCATGAACTCAGCGGTTTCGGAGGAGCCATAAAGAACCTCGGCATGGGATGTTGCCCTGGCGCAGGCAAACTTCGGCAGCACAGGACCGTGGGCATCGAAATTGATCAGTCTAAATGTGTCGGCTGCGGCAAATGTAAAGAAATTTGCGAGTTGCATCTGCCTGACATCGTCGAGGGGAAAGCCCACAATAATTCGGCCCTTTGTATGCGTTGTCCAATGTGCATGCACGGCTGCCCAATGGACGCCATAAGTTTCACTCATCAAGATGATTTCCTCAGGGCGCTTGCATCAGCCGCTTACGGCGTACTATCGACTTTCAAACCCGGCAAAGTGTCATTCGTCAGTTTCGCTAAAGACATTACCCCTTACTGTGACTGCTTACCGATGCCAGGCGAACCCGTCATGAAAGACGTAGGAATTTTTGCGTCCGATTCGCCAGTTTCAATCGACGCCGCATTCCTTGAGATGATTGATTACAAAACATTCAACGAAACCTCACATGTTGACTGCATGCTCCAAGTTCAGGAAGCAAAATCCATCGGGATAAAAGGCGACGTTATACCCAAAATAACAAAACTAATCTGAAAACCCAGCTTCTTACGGCGAGTGCTTTTGCTTCTGCATTTTTCTGTGTCTAACAAGCAGATAGCCCACGATCAAGATCACCAAAGCCGCCACAGAGGCTATAATTAGATAACGGGATATTCCAGCAACCTCCGTCCAATTCTTGCCCAAATACCAGCCTAAGTAAACTAAGATTGCATTCCAAAG
>JBEKVK010000113.1:0-5291 GCA_049514075.1 Bathyarchaeia archaeon
TCGGTCATTCTAAATCTTCATACCATCTCGAGAGTTCATCAGCAGTTTTTTTGGAAAACCCAGCATCAGTTACTAATTGCTTGAAAACAGGTTCTGTTTTTTCGAGTTGATGTTTCGGCGTATTCTTTTTGCCTGAAGAATTGCTAACACTAATGCGTTTGTTTTTCATGTAGATTTCTTCTCTGTAGTTGTGTTCTACAAGAATTCAATATATCTTTTTGAGACATATTTCCTTCGTTTTCAATGTGTGCAAACCGCCAGTTAAACCCTCGCACATAATCCAAGCATATCAAAATACACTCAGGAACCTTTCTTGTCGAACGCAAAAACAAATTGATACATAACACGTTGTTGAGGAACGCGATAATTCAAAGGTAAATGTTGCCCATTAGAAACTGTACAACAAATCCACAAAAAACGCTGAAAACGCCACTGCAATCCTACTATCGAATCAACCTTCGTGCAAATTCAAACATTATACCAGCGATCACGACAATGTGGCTTATGCTTTCGCGACCGATGTAAGGGGCCAATTTGGTCGTTAATAAATTGGCAGAGCAAATGTATGTGTGACGTTGCAGTAACAAATGTTTAAACATCAGCGTTTTACTATTAACTCAGTATTTTTCTACATTGAATAGTTTTTGAAGGACTTGTTTAATTAATGGCTGAGAATAAGCGTAGCATATTGATCATTGATGACAACCCTTCTATTCTGAGAACCATGACTCTAGTCTTGCATAGAGAAGGTTACGATGTTTATTCTGCGCGAACGGGCAAAGAAGCTTCGGAAAAACTGTCGACCAAAACGTTTGATGTATCCTTGATTGACGTTGGTTTAGGTGAAACGCTAGGTACAGACCTGTTGCCTCTGATGAATAAAGTAGCCCCCAAAATGTTAAAGATTATATTTACAGGTACACCTATGTCGGAGGCTACGCGTAACGAGGCTATGAGAGAGGCAGACGTTTTTCTGCTTAAGCCTGTTAAACCAGAAACCCTGATTGGAATCCTCGAAGAAAAACTCAAGGGGAAAACAAGTAAAATTTCAACGCAATGAGATTGCTCTCCGTACATTGGATAGCGGGGCGCTTTTGTACTTCTATTAAGTTCTTGGACGATAAATGGTTACTAAGTTAGGCGTTTCTTTCATAGCTAATTTATGTCTCTCTATAACAGCACCAATGCACCGTCGTGAATAGTCGTCAAGTTTTACAGTTTTATTTTCAATTCAAAAGAAGAACCCTTTGCCTTGAGTTTGCGATTGAAAATATTATGATCATGATTATGGAGATAAAGTAGAGTAGCCCAAAAACGGTTATTGGAATTTTGAAGATAGCTTCCCCGATAAGCACCTTAGTTGATGGGACTGGTATATAGTAGGCTGCTGAAAATACAGCGTAAAAGATTATGCCTAAACCTTCGATGAAAAACAGAAATGGATATAGCTGTTTCTTGCTCAACGGAAGCGCTGATTCTTGTTGGAGACCAGAGGTTGCTTTTTGGGCACTGTTATTTTTGTAGAAGAGAAGGGGTAAGCCAATGAACGGAATTGTTAGTCCCCAAAGGTCCAGGTAGCCGTGACCTAAGAGCCAGGCGTACCAACTGCCCCATCCTCCAACTGATCCGAAAATGAACCACAGCAATAATGTAAACGTCAGATAGAGGCCTGTAAAAGAAAATATGAGCCCTATCTTCTTGTAGTCTGCTTCTGCCAACTCGTTCTTTCCTATTGTCTTCTTTGAGAAAAACGCTGTGTAAAGCGATAACAAAAGTAATCCTACTGTTGTTAAGAGAAAGCTGAACATGTTGACTGGGTAATTGGTTAAGTAGCTTGGGCCTTTTGCTATGACGGCGCCTATCCAGTTGCCTGCGTTGTTGACCCAAAAGGCGAAAAGGTAAACTGAACCCGCGATAAGTGACCACTTGATTATTTCTTTTGCCGACGTATTAGGATTCAAAGTTAGGAACAGTTTCGCTAAGACAACGGGTATCGCAATGCCGTCGACGACGCAGGGCAGTGTAACCTCAAACACTTTCATAATGCTAAAATTGAAAGTTCCGGGCAATCCCTCGACGAATACCGCCGGAAGGAAAGCTAATACAAAATAAGCTCCCACAGCAAAAAGGATTATACGCGTTGCCATAGTTAATTCAGGTCGCGAAAGGTCCCTTTTTACTAGGTAGAAAAGCATTATCAGGACGGCTATTGCGCTCGCGGCAACCACGAAGCCTAATCCTACCGTTGCAGCGATGTCTTCTCTTACCAACGGTATGGTTGTGTGTCGATTGTATATTCCTAGAACGCCTTCATAAACGACATAAATGAACCATGCCGCCAAAACAAGAAATATTCCACTTCTTAAAGGCCAATCAACATTTCCGATTGCATCCTGTTGACTAGCGCTGTTTAGATTCATAATCTACAGCTCCCGAGAAGGATTTTTACTATTTTCTTATTTTAGCTTTTAAGCTTTTTCACCGTATGCGATTAACAGGCTTTCCTTCAAGGTCAAAAATTGCCGCGAACAGCAGGTTCATTGCTTCTTGTTTGCTCTCCGCTCCTCTGCATTAGCAGTTCGTTTAATTTTTGTTCGAGCTGCTTGATCTTTTTCTGTTGAGCTATGAGTATACTAATCGCCATCGGCTCAAAGATTATCGGTTTGCATGCGCAACTGCTCGCTGAAGCAAGATTTCTGCACATATCCATAAGTACATCAAAAGCCTGCATTTCTTCTTCGTTTGGCAGGCCGTTTCGAAAGTTTTTCCATCTGCCAATTTCATCTTCCAGAGCCATTCGGTAAGAAGGCACAGTTTTTCCCATGCTTGCTAAGCCTCCAAGCAACACAATTTCTTTTCCATAGACTTTCACGCGAGCTATTGCCTAGAGTTAAACGCTTAAAAACAAAACGTTGAAACTTCATTTTGAAGCAGTGGAGGGGATGATGAAAGTGAATCTTGACTTGCTTATGGTCAGGTGGGTTCAAGCGAAACTTCAACGATGCAGCCTGGCAGGCTTGCCTTTTCATCCTGCCAGACTGATAATGTTTCCTTTTGTATGTATATGCGTCCGGCTTTTTCCATTTTGGCGTAAAAGAACTGCCAGCCTTTAAACTTGTCTGGCAAGGTAAAGCCAACTTTCAAAACTTGGGAAGGCTCCAACTTGAATTCCGTTATGATCAATTTTGGAATTTGTACTCTTTCACTTTTCTGAAGTGTCCCTTTGAAGGTTACTTTTCGTGTTAACGTCATGTATATTCTTCCTTTTAACTTTAAATTGTCTAACAGTGTCTGAATGTGTCTAAAAGTGTCTGATAATGTCTAATTCTGTCTTAAAGTGTCTAACATTGTCTAAGTATGACTCACCCTGCAGATGATTTAAGCTTTTCCACAAAAAAGCAACCCAAAACACAAACAGAAAAATTCTACGTCAAAAAAATCTGCGGCGTGATTGTTGCTATACTACAACAAATTGTTTTAAGCGCTTGACTGCTTATGAATTTTACTATCAGCTATGAGAGACATGCGTGTAGGGAGAGGATGGTTAACACTTTATCTGCTGTCGGAGTCAAGAGAGGAAATTCTGCGTTTTCTTGCGGGTTTGAAGTTTTATGAGTTCTGAACCTGAGTCACTTAAGGGTTGGGTCATGAGTTTCTGGGGGCACATCGATGAGCTAGTCAGCCGCTTAAAAGTTGTTCTTGTTGCTCTAATCATCGGCATCGGGGTCGGATGGATTCCTACTACTTTGGCCGGGATCACAAACCCAGTTGGAACCTATCAACCCATGATTGCGCCTCTAATGGTGCAGCTAAGAAATGAGTTTCTTCCTAAGCAGGCAACTTTGATCGCAGGTGGAATGGCGGACACAGTTTTCGCTATGGCTTACCTATCTGTGATTGTTGGGATCTTGTTATCTTCCCCAGTGATATTTTATGAAGTTGTAGCCTTCATCAAACCCGCATTATACGACAATGAGAAGAGGGTTCTAGGGATTTACTTGGGCTCCTTCATTGGGCTGCTGATTTTAGGTGTGGTTATGGCTTTCTTTGTTGTTATTCCAATTTCATTTCGAATCTTAATTTACTTCACTATCCAAGGAGGAGCCACACCGTACATCTTCATCAAGGATTTCTACAACTGGATCTACACGATATTTGTTTTATGCGGTGTCTTCTACACCATCCCTATCTTCGTGGTTATGCTTATCCAGGTTGGAGTTCTCCCCGTTAAATACGTGAGCGGACGCAACAAAATCTTCGCTTACATAGCTCTACTGATGATATTTTGGATATTCGGCCCCGACCCCACCCCGGTCACAGGCTTAATCATCATGGCGCCCTTCGTGGTGGTCTTCGAAGTCGCAATCTTTTTCGGCCGAAGAATCGACCGCACACGCAAAAAAAGAAAAGAGGCAGAAGCAACAGGCGGCAGTTATGGAGGGGTAAAAAAAGGTTTCATATCTTTCCCCAAGAACGCCTGCAAATTCTGTAGCACCCCTGTTTTAGACGAGGCAGCTTTTTGTCCTGGGTGTCAGCGGGCTATAAAATAAGGCATATCTCTCAATTTCTTAACAGAAACCTAACAAGTCGAAGTTAACAACGCCAAATTAGTTTTTGTGGATTGGATGTTTCGGTTATCGCTGGCAATGATGATTGTTTTCGCTGGGAAAGCCCTAAGTTCTTTAATCGAAGATTCTGCAAAAAAACCTTGAAACACTCAAGATGAATGATCATACTTGAAAAGTCAATTAGCTTAAGAAAGTTAGATAATGAGAAGGGTTGAAACCCAAGGTTGTTGAAAGTGGGGTATTCTTAATTGAGGGGTTGTGTCCTGAGTTCTAATCTGATGTTGTAAACTACTACAGCTATTGAAGCGAAGATTGCTGTTATTGAGGCTATATCAATTATTCCAAACATATTTTCACCATTTCATTTTATAAGTACATACTTGCTCAGCTGCATATAAATATGGTTGTGATTTGTTCATAATTTTTCATAAACACTAAACAACCGTCTAAATCCCAACAGAAAATTTATATGGAATAACAACCATTAAACATTAACTAAAACAGAAGGAAAAATAAAATGAAAGCCTACATCCTCCTAAGCACAAAACCCGGTACTTCACTAGAAGTCGTCCACAGATTTAAAGAAAAAGTCAAAGAAACAATCACCGCAGACGCCATATTCGGCCGCTACGACGCAATAGTAATATTGGAAGCACCTTCGCTCGAAGAAATTAACCAAGTTGTTTACAAAATAATCGAAAAAGACCCCAACGTCATCCGAAC
>JBEKVK010000114.1:0-5238 GCA_049514075.1 Bathyarchaeia archaeon
CCTAACCCAGAAATTTTCCTGAAAACGGCGAATAAACTTGAGGCGAAACCTGAATGTTGCGTCGTTGTTGAGGACTCCTTGTTCGGTGTTAAAGCTGCTAAATCGGCTAAAATGGGCTGCGTCGCCGTTTTTACAGGCGTTTATTCCCGGCAGGAGCTTGAATTAGAGAAACCTGATCTGATCGTTCAAACTTTAGAGGACACGCGAGTAGCCGCCTACATCCTTCATAAATAATCCGCGCAAAATTCTGGCTTGTGGTTGTTACTTCACAGTCACATAGACTTAAGAATTTATCAAACTAAATAATAATTACACTCCAATCTGGAGAAAGTGACGTTATTTGAAAAATTCTTCTGAAAACAAAAAAACGAAGACACCAATGTTTCAAGTCCTCTTACTGGATAACGACGCAACCGACGACGTGGAAGTTCGAGAAGTTGACCAGGTGGATTTCTTCCAAGTAAAGAAACATCTGAAAAACGGCGGATCAGTTTTCATCACTAGAAAAGACTCACAGAAATCGCTCCACCAAAAAACGAACGCGCAGTCGAACCTTAACAATTCAAGAAGAACTTATGGCGCCCTTTTCCGGCAACATTTGAGAAGTTCATAACTGTGTGACGTGCATCCAGATGATTCCTTTTATCCCCCTCTCTCTTCCTTAATTTTTTGGGTGCACGCCACTCCCGTTAATTTGGTCTAAAGCAATGCGTTTTGTTGTTGTTGATGTTGTTGTTGATCGCTTGATTTCAAGTTGCCGAAAGATCAACCAGGGCTAAAAGTGTAAATATGTCAAATGAAGAAGAGAGGTTTATTTTGCTTCGTCTTTATTCGTCGTGAGAGTATTTTCACTATTCTTTGGTCTTAAAGCCGGTGGAACATAGGCACATCGCAGGTCCGAGCCTAAAATGTCTCCCGAGTAGTAAAGTGCCGCTGATCGGCAGCCACCGCAGAGTTCCTTGTATTCGCAGACACCGCATTTGCCCTTGATTTTGCTTTTGTCCTTGACTTCGGCGAAGAACTCGCTATTCTGCATGTTATCCCAAATCTGCTTAAGCGACTTATCTTTGACGTTTCCCAGCCTGTACGCGTCGTTGTAGCTGCAGGGTATGGCGTCGCCGTTTTCCGCAACACTGAAGAATTTGCCGAAGAAACATCTGCCTAAGAAGAAGTTGTTGTACCATTTTTCAAAGTCAGGCATGCCTCGTTGCTTTGCGACTCGTGCATAGAAGGGAATGTAAACGTTGATTCCGGGTTTACCACCATACTCCAAAGTTAAATCGTAGAGTTGATTGCATACCCATTCGTATTGCTGCGGCGTCAAGTCGGCTTTCAATGTTTCTTTTTCCTTACTGTATGGGATCAAACCGTGGAAAACAACCCAGCGTGCGTCATATTTGCGGGCTAAATCAAGAACGTGATGCATATCTTCTACATTGGCGTTCGTAACAGATCCAGCGTTCGCAAACGTATAGACGAGGCAGTTTAAGAGTTTCTCCTTTGAAAACTTTTTTATCGCTGAAACAGCGGCGGCGTAAGCGCCGGCTCCGCGGATAGCATCGTCTGTCTTTTTTGCGCCGTCAATGCTTATTGAAATCTTAACTTGGTACTTGACGAGGTTGTCGAAGGCCGCCTTGTCCATTTGGCGTCCATCAGTTATGATACTTGCGTTTAAGCCAAGCTCTCGGGCATGAGCTATGACTTGGAAAAGGTCTTTTCGCAGAAAAGGTTGTCCACCTGTAATTCCGAAGAAGCTCGCTCCAAAATCTGCGACTTGATCGACCATTTTCAATGCATCTTCAGTGTTTAGTTCGTTGGGGACCGCCGATTTCCCCGCAGAAGTGCAGTGTACGCATTTGCTGTCGCATTCGAAGGTGCATCGCCAAGGTACAATAAATAAGGGACCTTTTTCTTTCACGTCTTGATTCTCCAAGATATGATTGATTCATGCTGAATTATTCTATTTAACGCTTCACATTTGACCGTTGCTTTTTGAAGCCTGGTTGTTGCATCAACGAATAGACAAGTTGATGATGTTTTCCATAAAGGTTATAACGTGTTTTCGGCATGCCTAGATTGGAGAAGGAGAATGGATAAAGAAGGGCTGGTTAGTGAGGGCCAGCTTAATTGCAGCCACAAAGGCCGTGAATTGTACACGGAAAAGTTCTTTGACGTACTCAATGGTTTTGAGTTGACTTTCACTCGTTGCCCTATCTGCCATAAGATCTTAAGTTTAGACGCAAAAAAGTTTGATGCCCCCTAAGAGCTCGCTTGCGCCTACCTGCTTTTTTCTGAAATGTAAGGCTGCCCCTTTCTGAGGAGATCCAAAGTCCGTTGCGTTTGACCAATTGACAGTTTGCATGTTTTAGGATCGTTTAAGAACGGGAGCATTTCAGGCGCGTTTTGGATGACGTGGAGTTCTTCCCATGTCACTTTAATGTCGTCGTAGGGGTATTGGTGTTCTTCATTTTCAACCCAGGTGCCTGCATCCAGTTTATCGCCTTCACTCAAAGTCGTGAATGGTCCAAGCAAACTCTTATCTGTAGCGTTGTAGAGAAAAACCACGGAGCCCTCTTTTAGTTCCTCAGGCTTGGCTTTCTCGCCTACGCAAGTGTAACGTTTATTGCTAATACATTGCTGCAGAGAAGACTCATCGCAGAAAAACACGTATCCATCATACATAATCAGTCAAACCTCTACCAATTTGAATCGCCGACATTTATTACTTTTTCCTTCCAAACCACGATTCACTTTCGCTTAGCCTTCACTTGAGTGCTTTTCTGCTTTGGTCAATGGAGCGATCTTCTCTTTGTACTGTCAAAGTGTACAGTCAAACTGTACCTCCTTAGCCTACCCATCGGCACCTTTGCACACACAAGAAACACCCAAAACAAAAAACCTTGATGATAAACAGCAATTTCGAGTAATGTAGGAAAATTATTAAAGCTAGAGTTTAATTGCTTTTTGCTATCAGGTGGAATGAGGTTTTAAGTCTCTTTCAGTAGCAAAGTTCGGCGGCAGCCTTTTAGACGTTGAAGGCAAAGGAATCTCTAAAATCATCAAACGAATAAAGGAAATCCGTGAAAAAGACGGGTTTGGTCCAATAATTGTTTTTTCAGCTCCGATGGGCACGACGGATTCACTCATAAGTATCGGGGAATCCTATGCGCAATCATGCTCGATGCCTCTTGAACCGGTTTTCGAAGTTTACAGGCAGCTGTCAAAGGCTTATGTTAGCGGGAAGTGGCAAAAGCAGGCGTTGGAGGAGCTGGCGAATTATGAGGCGTTAACGCAGGCGACTCTTGACTCAGTGAATAAACGTTTCAGTGGCAACCTCAAAGCAAGAATATTGACGTTAGGAGGGGAAGTTGCCATGGCTACTCTGGCGGATTACATTTTGAAGAGCAACGGTTTAGATTCTTGCCACGTTTCCATGGAAGAGTGGCCGATTGTGACGGATGACAATTTTGAAGACGCCGTACCCCACTACCTTTCAAGCAAAAAGAGACTTCACACCCTACTTGAGCCTTTGGAGGACGGAAAAATCCTTTGTTTAGCGGGCTTTTTAGGCACCACATCCGATGGGCTTGAAACCATTCTGGGAAGAGGGGGTTCGGATTTAACGGCTGTTTTCATTTCTTGCCTGCTTAAAGACCTTTACGGAACTCAAACTCTGCTTTACAAAGACGTGCCCTTGCAAAGTGCTGACCCAAAAGTGGTTCGGGGACAAAAAACCGAGCATGTTACAGCTCTCACTTACAATGAAGCTCATAAAGCCTCGATGATGGGCATGAAAATCGTGCAGAGCCCAGCGATAGCAATGGCCAGACGATTTAAGCAACCATTAAAGGTCGTGCCGATTGACGAACCTGAAATGTTCTCGACTATTGAAGCAGAAACCAGCGGCGGCGAAGTAGTCAAATGCTTAACAGGCAAATCGTGCTGTGCAATCTTAACGATGAACGATGATAAGAGCCGGTCGCTTGAGGATTTGCTTCGAATTTGGGAAAGGAGAAACGACTTTCTAGATTTGGGCGCCGAAGCCCTCGAGACAGGAGAGCGGATACGCGATTTCCTTTTCTTAGACGCTGATTTTCTCCGTAAGGCAGAGGAGAAATTGAAGCGGTTTGACGAGAAAATGCGGTTTGAATATGGGTTGGGCGTGGTTACAATGATTGGAGACAGGATGAAGGATTCTCCCGGCGTTGCATCCATGGCAATCAGCTCGCTTTCAGGAATTAACATCAAAAGAGGGGTTTTTGCACCGCACACATCCCAAATCATACTTGTAGTCGAGGAAAAGAACGTCAACGCAACAGTCGCAGCCATACACCACAAAAGACAAGAACTAAACAAACTCTAACCGTTTAAACCACGAAGCTTCCCCGCATTCAATTGGTTTTTCTCAGCGTTGGCCTTACGTGGTACCTACGCGCGTTTTACTTATCTCAATTGTTTTTTTGAAGCTCTGCTTTTTTGTGGGCGGCCATTGCTTTTTTAGTTTCGTGTCTAATGGTGAAAAATATCAGCAAGCTTCCGACAACGGCTACTGCGATTATTGTTAGGATGAAGGTTGGAGGTGTGCTCGTGGTGTTGTTGGGGAGTTGGGGATTTGAAGTGTATGAGAAGGTTACGGTAATTGTGTTGGGCAGGTCGTTTTCGAAGTTGAATGTGTAGGTTCCGTTCTGTTGGGCTTCAAAACTGAAACTGCTGGTTTTGTCTATTATGCCCAAGTTGACGATTTGTACGCCGTTGGGAGAAGTGACCCAGAAGCGAACCATGCCGGTGGTTGCTATTGAACCATTGAAGACTGTTCCTGCCGGTATCATGTACTGAATCTGGTTTGACTCTAATGCAATGTTGAATTTTGTCGTGTCAGTCGCGAACACGGGAGAAAAACTCAACGCACACAACATTAGCACAGCCAGCACTGTAGGTGTCAGCAACTTTATTTTTTCCATTTTCCTCCTTCTGCGATGCTGGAAGTAAGTGAAAATAGGTCTTAATAACAATCTCGATGCAAAAAACCGAAAGTAACCCGTTTAGGGCACATTTGATTGAGGGATTCGCAATTTCTTACCGCTCGGTTTTTTGTCTCGTCTTATCGCCTTTGAGTAGGTAAATTAAACATACTGGCAGACTATCTGACAGATCTGCGGTTTGGCTTTTCTGTATTTGTGTTGTGCTGTTCATGTGTTACACTCTTCTACACCTCAGTGTAGTGAGTATTAATATAAG
>JBEKVK010000115.1:0-5192 GCA_049514075.1 Bathyarchaeia archaeon
GAAGAGTTTTCAAAACTATGTGTTCTAGATTTTGAAGCAAAAGAGGGGTCTGACGAAACAAGAGCTCACTTGGCCAGAATTGTGAGGCAAGGGGGAGATGAGTTTGAGACTAAACACCGCACAAAAAGCGGCGATATCAAAGACGTTCTAGTAACAGTAAGAGCAGTTGAATTAGTGGGAAAAACTTTCCTCTACTGCATCTTCCACGACATAACAGAAATAAGACAAGTTCAAGACGCCTTGATGAAAAGTGAAATGGGGTATCGTCAACTAGTCAATGTTGCGCAAGAAGGCATTTGGGTGTTCGATAAAGAGTATCGCACTGTTTTTGTTAATCCTCGAATGGCGGGCATGCTGGGATACGCTGAAAGTGAAATGGTCGGAAAAAATCTGTTTGATTTTATACATGAAGCTGAAGTTGGACAAGCCATCCAATACCTGGCCCAGCACAAGAGAGGCGTGGAAGGAACCTTTGAATATGAATTCCATTGCAAAGACGGCTCCAAAGTTTACACAAGTATTACTGCATCACAGATTAAGGATGACGAAGGAACCCCCACAGGCACTCTTGCCCTAGTCTCAGACATCACTCTCCGCAAGAAAACGGAGAATGAACTCAAACAAGAAAGCCAAAAACTGGAAACCATAACAGAAAGCATAGGCGTTGGACTCACTATAACCAGTAAAGACTACCGTATTCTCTGGACCAACAAGGTAATGAAAAAGGTTAGAGGCGTATCCGACTTAGAAGGCAAAACTTGCTACGCCACCTACAACTACTTGGACGCCGTTTGCCCAGACTGCGGTGTAAAAAAGGTCTTCGAGGGAAAAGAATTCGACTCTCGTGAGTACACGGTTTTCGACAAAGAAAAAGGTTCCACAATCTGGATGCAGCTTATTGCCACACCTATCAAGGATAAGGACGGAAACGTAACATCGGCATTAGAGCTCGTGTTGCCAATAACGGATCGCAAAATAATGGAACAATCCTTGAAAGTGAGTGAAGAACGATTCCGCACTATCATGAATTCCGCATTGGACGCGATCGTCGCAATTGATGAGGCAATGAATATTGTAGAGTGGAATCCAGCGGCCTCACGGATCTTCGGCTACACTGAAGAAGAAATAATTGGAAAATCCATTTCCAATTTGATTCCTTTTGACACCACTCAAACAGCGACAAAGGAAATAAGAAGATTCATCGAAACCAGCCAGCAAGAATCGATTGGAAGAGTCATTGAAATAGTCGGCTTAAAGAAGGATGGATCAGAATTTTTTGCTGAGATGTCTTTTTCCAAAATGCAAATCAATGGGAAAAACCATGGGGTAGCTTTCGTCAGAGACATCAGCGAAAGAAAACAAGTTCAGAAGAGACTGCAGAACTACTCCAAAGTCCTGGAAGAAACGGTGGCGCAAAGAACAGCAGAGCTAAAGGCAATGCAAGACCGCTTGCTGAAAGCGGAAAGACTGGCGGCCATAGGCGAACTAGCGGGCATGGTTGGCCACGACCTCCGCAACCCACTACAAGGTATCAAAAACGCTGCATACTATTTGAAAAAGAAAGGACCGGTAATTTCCGAGTCTCAAGGGGAAGAAATGCTTGAAACTATTGATAAAGCGATTGATCATGCAAACAAAATCATCAATGACTTACTGGACTACTCGAGAGAAATGCATTTGGAATTCACAGATAACCGGCTCTCCACACTTTTAGAAGATACTATACGAGTGATTGAGGTTCCGGATCGAATACAGATCGTAAATCGTGTTCTCGCTGAAACTCATATTATGGTTGACGCCGACAAAATGATGAGAGTTTTCGTAAACCTGATAAATAATGCGATAGATGCAATGCCTGACAAAGGAGGGTTAGAGATCACATGTCGCCAAACAAGGGATAACGTCGAGATCTCCTTCGCAGACACGGGCATGGGAATACCCCAAGAGATTTTGCAAAAGCTTTTCACGCCTCTATTCACTACTAAGGCGCAGGGGATGGGTTTTGGTTTAAGCATATGCAAACGCATCATAGAGGCTCATGGGGGTGTGATTGGGGTGGAATCAGAAGTCAATAAGGGAACTAAGTTTACGGTTACTTTGCCTATTAAACACTCGGGATTGCTCCTTACGCGTTAAACTTTTTAAAAATAGGACATTGAAACGTCATTTTGAAGCAGTGGAGGGTGTGGTGAAAGTGGATCTTGATCTGCCAATGGTTAGGTGGGTTCAAGCGTTACTTCAACGATGCAGCCTTGTAGGCTTGCTCTTTCATCCTGCCAGATTGACAATATTTCGTTTGGAACGTATATGCGTCCCGCTTTTTCCATTTTTGCGTAAAAGAACTGCTAACCTTTAAACTTGTCAGGCAAAGTAAAGCCAACTTTCAGAAATTGAGATCGTTCCACCTTGAATTCCCACCGAATCCTTTGGAATCTGCACTCTTTCCCCTTTCTGGAACTTACTCCTAAAAGTTACCATTCGAATTAACGGCATGTGATTTCCTCCCTTTAATTCTCCAATTGTAAAATTTTGTCAAATATTGTCAAAAATTGTATCAACCTGCAGATCATTCAATCTTCTCCACAAAAAAGCAACCCAAAACACAAGCAAAAAAATTGCCGGATTTTCCAACACACTAAGATAACCCCTCAAGTGAGAGCAATAATAAGGCGATTTGACGTCTCATTCTATCTGGCGGACTTTGCGTTTTGCAATTGCGGAGAAGCCTTTGTAGAATTCTTTGGTTATGTGTTGGTACCATTTGCCTGAGAAAGATATGTCTATGAGGGAGTCGACCCAGCGGAAGTCTCGTTCCGCACATTGAATCAGCAGCTTTCTATGCAGTTCGTTGAGTTTGGTTCTTGTGAACCAGTCTTCGCTTGTCAGATGTCCCAACGGAACAAAGAAGAGAGGGACAATCAGGCTGCGCATATCTTTCAGGTCGTCAACTAAATCCATGGTTTTGAGAATGTCGGATTCCGTTTCGTCAGGTAACCCCACGATTATGGTGCATGCAGGAACAAGCATGTTGTCATGAGCCACTCCCATCCCTTGAACTACGACATCGTGCCAATTGTCAGCGCTAAAAGGATGTGCTTTGGCAGGCATAATTTTCTTGGCGATTTCAGGCGAACCCGTCTCTATGCCTATCTCGGCGCCCCACCAATTTTGATTCTGCAAAATAAGCTCAGACAATTGGGAGAGCAACTTGGGGTTTGACGCTACTGCAGCCAGTGAACAGTGGCTCCAGCTTAGATCCGTGCACCGTTTAGTCACCATTTCATGCAGTTTAACAAGTTTCTCGGCGTCCGGCGTCGTGTTCTTAGACCCGTAGAGCATGACGTCTTCGGAATGCAGACAGACCCCGGTGTTTCCCGAGTCCATGTTAACGTTCATTTCACGATTAATCTTTTCAAGAGGGTACCAACGAAGCGGTCTTAACGTGACATTACAGAATTGGCATCCTCGGCAGCAGCCCCGCCCAAGCTCAACTAAACCGTTAATTGACGGATTAACAATATCTGGAATCTCCTCTAAAGTAGGGGTTTCACCGACTTCGGTTTCGATATGTCTCGGGAGTTCTTGCCCTTCGATGGCAGCCTTAAAGATCTTCCCAACGACGTTTTCACCTTCACCTTCAAAGACACAGTCAATACCCAGATCTTTAACAGCTTTTTCACGGTAATGGAACTGCCATGCGCCGGGTCCACCGACAATAACTTTGCAGCCGTTCTGTCTCGCCCTTTGAACAGCAGGGCTCCTCAGTAGAGCACGGAAGTGCTTGGCTAGGTACGGTTCTTTCTTGAAGATGGCTGCAAGAGTCGACGAGGCTGGACCTAATCCGAAGGGGTCCATCGTGTGGATTCCAAGGACTTTTGCGTCTTTTAAGTGGCTGCCTAAACCGTTTGGGCTCACTGTTTCTACCTGGAAGCCTTCTTTTAGAAGTTGAGCTTCAGTTTTCCTTAGTCCGTATGGAGCGGCAAGCGGGTGGCCTTTGGGCGATTTTAGGGGTGGAAAGAACATGTAGCTGTAGAGCCATTCGGGAATGAAGTTTGGAGGGGCACACGTACCGAACCCTAGGAATTCGTTGTTATGATAATTGCTCATCAAAGTTCTGTCAGCGGTTAAGACTACGTCCGCCATAGCCCCTTCACACCTTTCAACATGTACTATAAGGAGTAAAGTTAGAGGGGGTGAGGCAAATATATCTTTATTGCTAGAACCATGGAGACAAAATCAAGAGCAACGCTGTAACAAAACAAGTAACAAAACAATGTTACTAAACTCACCTAATAGAGTAACTTTGTCAACAAATAAAAAACAGTATTTTACATAAAGCACGGGATTTAACCCTTTTATCTAGGAAAATCTATATGAAGGAACATTATCTATTTTATAGAATCACTCGTGGGGAGAGGATTATCTGAAAAAGATGATGGAGTTTAGATGGCATGGTAGAGGCGGTCAGGGAGCATGGACAGCTAGCGAACTCTTGGCTAGAACAGCTCTTGACGAAGGCAAATACATTCAATCGTTCCCTGAATTTGGGCCGGAACGTATGGGTGCCCCAGTTACTGCTTTTACAAGAATAAGTTTTGAACCTATAAGGTTACACTGCGCAATATACGAACCCGACGTCGTTGTAGTATTAGACAACACACTGCTCAAGTCTGTTCCAGTGACAGCCGGCTTAAACCGCGACGACAACATCCTAATCATTAATTCCGCCGAGGACCCCGGCGTCCTCAAAGAAAGGCTCAAGGTAACGCATGGCAAAGTGTGGACCGTGCCAGCAACCGAAATCGCCCTAAGAATCTTGGGAGCACCGATAACCAACACAGCACTTCTCGGCTGCGTCGCCAAAGCCACTGAAATCGTCACGATGGAAGGCATATCGAAAACGTTGAAAAGCCGTTTTAGAGCCGATTTGGCAGAGAAAAACTTTTCAGTAGTTAACGAGGCGTATAAGGAGGCAAAAAGTGAATGAGCAGCAGCAAAGAGAAAGAGAAAAGTTGGCGTGAAGTCTCCATCGCGGGCGTTTGCTCAAAATCCAGCATCGGCTTCTTAACGGGCGACTGGAAAACCTACTATCCAGTCAGAGACCTGGAAAAATGCACTAAATGTTTAACCTGCGTGATGTTTTGTCCTGAAGGAGCGATCAAATGGGCTCCAGAAAAAGGCGACATCTGGTT
>JBEKVK010000116.1:0-5132 GCA_049514075.1 Bathyarchaeia archaeon
GCTTGGTTGTTAGGTTTTATCCGAATTTTGCTAGTACTTGCCTTCCGAAGTCGGTTATTTCGACGGCGTTGAAATCGTAGGGGCCATGTTTTTTTGCCGGCTCAGGATTGTCGATGAGCTTGGATTTTAACAGGTGTCGCACTGCGTCGTTTAGGGCTTCAGGCATCAAACCTGTTTTTTTGTGTAAGAGGTCCACCGTCACCAAGAGACCTTTCTCAAATTGGGAAAGGGCGACAAGAACTCTTTTGGCTGACGGGTCAATCATGTCGAAATCGTCTTGTTCAAAATCTTCAACCATTACAAAACACCACTCGTAACTAGGACAGACTTACATAAAAACCATTTGAAAAAGCCCAATCGAAAATAGCCAGCAAAAAATGAAAAAGGGTTTACTGCGCCGCGTCCGCCGTGTGCAGGCTATTGAAAAAATCACAAGTTTGGAAGCAATTCCGGGGTCAGATTCCTTTTATGCGTTGAAAGATGTTAAAGATGGCTCTTCAAAACTTACCATTTGAATTCTTCCATTCGTCACGTGGGGGTATTGCTTGAATAGTGTCCCAGTGTTCAGCAATTTTCCCATTTTGGATTCTGTATAAGTCGTAATACGATGATAGCTTGTCGCCGAAGTTGCCCTCTGAAACAACGAGTACGAAGTTTCCTTCTCCTAAAATTTTATGGACGTCGGTGTACTTCACAGCTAAACCCTGCGTAGCCAAAGCCTTCAATCCAGCAAATAGCCCCGTAAGATTATCAGCAACTAAAGGATTATGTTGTATGTAGTTATCTCCATCAAAATAACCTGCGAACTTTTCTCCGCGGCCCTTCAGCAGGTCATCCATGTAATTTTGCAAGAGTAATTTGTTCGCTTCAGTCTTGTCAAGGTCGGAAGCAGTTGTAGGCCCATCTGTCATAGTGTGTCCGCTAGGGCTTGGTGTTGCAGCCTTCTGCTGAAAATTATCCCAGTGCTCAACAATCTTTCCATCTTCAAAACGGAATATGTCAAAGCCAATCAAAGAAACGTTTGGGATGCTAAACTCCGAATGCGTAAAAACGAATTTCCCATCCTGAAACGCTCTAAGGAGGTTGACTTTAAACGAGATTTTCTGATTAATTGCTCTACGCTCGATTAATCCTTGAATACCATCTTTCAACGTAAGATTGTGCTGCGTATAATTATCTGGATTTATGTAAGAAAGCGGCCCATTATCCCCTGTCTCACCGCTCTTTAATAATTCCAACGCCTGTTGCTTATAGTTTTCCATAAAAATTACCATACTCCAACTAGTCTTTGGAAACTATTATTTCTTTCTTAGCGAGAAAGCCTACATATTTTGCTAGGTATATGCAATCAGACTCCTGGTTTCGTCAAAAAGCTTGATTTCCGGATATTGGTTCGGTTCTGACCCTGCTTCCTTGAAGCTTCCTCGGAAGCTTTCGGTTTCGCCACTGACATCTGCGAAGACATCCCAGTTGACGCAAGAAGTAAAAAGTTGGATGAAGTGTCAAATAGTAGAATTCGCTTAGTATCTCTTTTAAAAGTTTTCGCTCGGCCTTTCTCGCAGACACCGCTGAACTCAGCGTAATGGTCTCATTCCCGTTTGATGGAAGCGTATCAGAGAGATTACTGCCTGAGGTTGGTTCGACAGGAGTTATGGATGAAGGTTCAAAGCGCCTTCTCGAAGATGAATATCGCTTCCTCGGCTCCCAATTCTCTTTTCATGGACTCCTTCAGGCACCTGCCCTCGTCGTATCCCGATACTTTTTTAGTGAGGAATTCCGTATCTTTGCTTTTTACCACTATCTCGATTGGGGCGTAGCCGTTTTTTATGTAGAATTTCTCTACTTTGGGATCCGGCGCGGAACCAACGCTTAGCTTCCTTTGTCCCCTGCATGAAACGGCTTTCTCGAAAGCTTTCAGAAGCAGCGATCCTATGCCTAGTCTTTGGTAGCCGCCGCCCAGGTCCACGCAAATACCTCTTAAGTAAATTCCTTCGTTCCGCAATCCTGCGTACGCTATGCCAACCAGCTTTCGGCCTTCGAAAGCCCCTAGATACAGGTCCGGGAAAGCCCTCAAATTCTTAAAGAACGTGGCAGAGTTCTCTATGTCAAGATATGTCTGCTGCATCTCGTAGAACTCCTTAAGCTCGCCCTTGTCTACTTTCCTCACTTCTACTTTCATGCGTAATCCGTGAAACATTGCAGCTTAGCAAATTTTAAATCTTTATGTTGAACAGATTTTCCGGAACCGAAACCTGTCCTGAAATCAGAGTCTATTTTCTCCATTATTACCCTCAAAATGACCAAATATATTCCAAAGTTTTTCCCGTTGGCGACCGACAGGCGATTTGGTCAATTATGTTCGAGTGTGTTGAACAAATTATAAGCTAACAAGATTAATTAAGAATCACACTCAAATGTCCTAGTTCTGTAAGAATAATTAGAATGCCCGATTAATAGAAAATTACTACGCCGATCCATATTTGAGCTTCACAGAATCTATATAGAATTAACTTTATTTGTCTGGTGAGTAAGTATGCCAACTCTAACAGCCGGAAGCTCTCAAATGGCAGAGACATCTCCTCGGACAATGGTTGAATTGCAGTTACCTGCAGAGAGTTTCTTGAAAGTTTTGCACGTTGATGACGACGCCTGTTTCTTGAAAGTTTCTAAGCAGATTTTGGAAATGGAGAGCAAAATCAAGGTTGAAACGGCCCTCTCTGTTGATGAAGCCTTCGAGAATCTGAAGCAGTTTCATTACGACGTTGTTGTTTCAGATTATGAAATGCCTGGGAAAAACGGTCTTCAATTTCTTGAAGAATTAAAAGAATCTGCAAAATGTCCTGCGTTCATACTTTTCACAGGAAAAGGAAGAGAGGAGGTTGCGGTCAAAGCGTTGAGCCTCGGCGCGTTTAGATATTTAAACAAAAATGGTGATACTGAGACTGTTTACACGGAACTCGCATCTAGTATTTTGCAAGCTGCAGACAAAGTAAGGGCGCAAAAACTTGTCGAACAAAGCGAGGCGCGATTCCGCGCAATCTTTGAAGCATCAAGCGACGCCATCATCGTAATGGATGATGAGGGAAAAATAACAAACCTCAACGAAGCTGCACTGGAAATGTTCAGGTGCTCAAGAGAAGTGGTTGGACAGGTTTTCTTTGAACGATTCAGGCAGCAATTTCCAAAGGCATCCAAGCAGTATGTGCTTGACGGAATCAGGAAATTTGCAGCTGAAAATAGAGGCAAAATTACTGGGATGAAAATCAAATTGCCTCTTAAAGATGGTTCGGGCGAAGAGAGAAGTGTTGAAATGCACGCATCAGTTTTCGAAGAAAACAACCGTTTGTACTCCATAGCCCTAATTCGAGACATAACTGAACGAAAATAACCCGACGGGAAATTAACCTCAAGCTAATCTTCTGGGTTTTCGGCAATTCCTTAAAATTCCTATGTTTTGGTAGTCTTGAAAGCATAGTCACAATTAATATTTTGAATATTATGCTGGCTTTCATAAGTGAGTTAAGCAAGATGAATCTTACCTTTTAGAACAGCAAGTTAGGAGTCAAATAGTTGAGCCGACAATTGACAGTTAAATTTAGGAAAGACTTGAAAGCTGAGATTGTTTCGGTTTTCGAGGAAAAAACCCAAGGGCTTTCTGTGGAACTGCAGAAAATACTGTTAAACGACATAGTTACGGCGTTTGGGAACAGGCTCATCGTGTTTAAGCTCGGAAACTTGAAGTAAGAAGAGAAAGTGAAACGATGAACCGGTCTAAACTGGAAATGAATGTGGACGTCCTGGAGGTCTTGGATCGCAGGGGTCCGCTAAAACTGACCCACATTATGAACAAGGCTAACGTTAACTGCAGCAAATTAAAGGAGTGTCTCGATTTCTTGATTCAGCAGGGATTGGTTGAAAAGAAAATCGTAGGAAACGAAAGAAAAGTTTTCGCTATTACGCAACTCGGCGTGACTGTGCTTAACGCATTCAGAGAACTAAAAGATGTGCTGCCTATAGTTGAAGAAAGAGTAAACGAAGAAAGAGACCAAAGACCCTGTCTGTTCTAAAGGACAAATTCTTTTAGCATTTTGCCTTTAATCGCTCATCATGCAACCGAATTTCGTTTTCTCAGAATTAAAGCAGTCGCTTGTGACGAACGACGAGAATAAATTGGTTTGTTTGTTCTTACGTGATCTCCTCCTGCGATTGACGACACGTTTTGGGTTTATAAGAATCTAAATACTAAGATAGCGATACTTTAATAGACGGATAAAAATCAAAACATTATTCATTGTTCAATCTAGATCATAGTCAAAGTAAAATAGTTAAGTCAAAAACTGGAAGTGCAATAGAATGCAATTCAGAACAGTACCGAAAAACGGCGACAAATTATCAGTATTAGGATTCGGATGCATGCGCTTGCCTTTGAAGGGGCAATACATAGATGAAGAACGCGCAATAAGCCAAATCCGCTACGCGATCGACAACGGCGTAAATTATGTGGATTCAGCCCCTCCATACCACGGAGGTAACAGCGAAAAAGTGCTTGGAAAAGCCCTGTTAGACGGCTACCGCAAAAAAGTAAAAATCGCTACTAAGCTTACACCTTTTATGCTAAATAAAGCTGAAGATATGGATAAAATGTTAAAGACTTCTCTGCAAAAGCTCCAAACAGACCATATCGACTATTACCTTTTGCATGGGCTCGAAAAAGAATTTTGGAATAAACTTCAAGGATTTGGTGCTTTAAAATTCTTAGAAAAAGCGAAAACAGAGGGAAAAATACTGAACATAGGTTTCTCATTTCACGGTTCAACTAAGACTTTCAAAGAAATTGTTGATGCCAATGACTGGGCAATGTGCCAAATACAATACAACTTCCTAGACGAGAAAATACAAGCTGGAACAAAGGGGCTAAAGTATGCCGCATCAAAGAATCTTGCAGTCATGGTGATGGAACCTCTTAGAGGCGGAGCATTAGCTGGTAAGCTCCCGAAGGAAGTGAAGCAGTTTTATGATGGCTCTAAAACTCAAAGGTCCCCAGCTGAATGGGGTCTTCGCTGGGTGTGGAATCACCATGAAGTAACAGTTGTTCTTTCAGGAATGAATGACGAAAAACAAATTGCCGAAAA
>JBEKVK010000117.1:0-5129 GCA_049514075.1 Bathyarchaeia archaeon
GACAAAACGTTCCCCAAGTAACTCTCAGCCTGCTTATACTCAACCAATAAATTCCGTCCTAAATCCGTCAGCTTCGCGCCGCCGCCCCCAGCCTTGCCGCCCTTATATGTTTTCACTATTGGCTGCTCAATCGTGTCCTGAATTTCTTGCAAGTAATTCCAAACGTAACGATAGGACATGCTCAAGCTTTTGGCCGCTTTTGAAATAGAGTTTTCTTTGTCTACAGCTTCTAGAATTTCTGCGCCGCCTTTGCCTATCAACGGCTTGTCTTTGAATTCTAGCCAAACTTTGCATGAGAGCTTATGTTTTTTGTCAGTTGACATTCTGTTATTGGTTATGTTAAGAAAACCTTATAAATCTGATTAGACTCGGTCGGAGATATCTAAGATTTTTCGCTTAGCTTTTACTCCGCTTAAGCAAATTATGGTGACTGCGGCTCCTCCATTAAGAATCGGAAGCATTTGGGTGTTTGCGCCTCCTAAAACCATTGAAGATGCAACAATCTTCGCAGCCCAAATTAATGCAACCCGATCAACAAGATACGAAATCTATCCAACTCTAAGCACGTTCCAAAATCTAATTGCCGGGTTCTAAAATCTAAAATTTCCGAAAACATACAGCTCAAAATTCTAATTCTCCGCTGACGAATTTGCGTGATATTTCGCTTTTCGGGTTTTCAAAAAAGTCTGCGGGTTTAGCGACCTCCACTATTTTGCCGTTATAGATGTGAACTATTTCGTCTGAGAGTCTTCTTGCCTGAGCGAGGTCGTGAGTTGCCATCACAATAATGCGTTGAGCATCTTTCCGGCTTACTATGGCTTTTTCAATGATGACAGAGTTGTTCGGGTCCAAATTGGCTGTCGGCTCATCTAAAAGCAGAACATGGGGTTCAATCAGGAAAGCTCTGGCTAAAGCGATTCTTTGTTGTTCTCCGCCCGAAGTTTTTTTTGCCCTGCGCTTTTCAAACCCTGAAAGCCTCACCGCTTGCAAAGCGTCAGCCACTTTTTTTGTGATTTGATCTTTTGGCACTTTCCTTATGCGCAAACCGTAAGCTAAGTTTGAGTAAACATTTGTGCTAAACATTACACTCTTCTGAAACACCAGGGTGGAAACTTTACGTAAAGGTTTGCATTCGATAGGTTGATTATTGAATAACAGTTTTCCAGCGTCGGCGTTTTCTAAGCCAGCCATAATACGCATAAGTGTTGTTTTGCCTGCTCCGTTAACGCCTAAAAGGACAATTATTTTGCCGCCTTGCATGTCTAGCGAAACTGAATGCAGAGCCTTTACGGCTCGATAGCT
This sequence comes from Bathyarchaeia archaeon, assembly GCA_049514075.1. Classification (GTDB taxonomy): domain Archaea; phylum Thermoproteota; class Bathyarchaeia; order Bathyarchaeales; family Bathycorpusculaceae; genus Bathycorpusculum. Next base: position 1,303 of record JBEKVK010000117.1, read on the forward strand.
CTTTTTGACATCTACCAGCTGAAGGCGGGCACTCACGTTTTAACCTCCACCTAAACCTCTCCAAAAGGACATTTTACCCCATAAGCCCTCTTCTTGCCTCACCCTCTCTACGAGGCTTATCGTTAAAGCTAAAACGATCACTATTGCCATAAGCAATATCGCGTATGCCATGGCGACGTCGAAGTTTCCGAAGTCTATTTCCGTTGCAATAGCAGTGGTTAAAACTCTTGTTTCTCCAAGCAAGTTACCACCTACGATTGTTGCTATGCCTAATTCGCCAAAACCTCTGTTAAAAGACGCAGTTATGGAAAGCACCATTGACCAAACCGTTTCCCGAATAAGTGTTAGGTTCGTTCTGAACCCTGACGCACCAAGGGTTTTAGCTAAATCTCTTAGTTGAGTATCAGCTGTGCCCAGCGCGTTAGCGGTGAAACTTACTATGATAGGGGTAACCAAAATGGCTTCGCCGATTGCGATTCCATTTAGAGTGTACAGCAAATGTAAAGAACCAAATTCACCGTTCCTAATAAATAACAAAAACAAAAGTAATCCCAGCGCAACCGTCGGTATTCCTATTAACGCATTAAAGACGCCTTTGACGAACCATTTTCCTCTGAAATTGTATAAGCCTAAAGCTACAGCTATTGGAATACTCCATATGCAAGACAGTAATGTTCCTAAACCCGCGACGTAAATTGATCTATAGACTGTTGAGTAAACTTCAGGATTGCCACTTATGATCAAATTGATAGCTTGCTGAAAGGCTTTTACGATTATATCAGCCATTCATATCACAAAAGAAATGGGGGGAAATTTATTTGAGCTTTTCCATTATTATTCTTCGGTTATTTTTCCGCCGCTTTGAGTGTAGTTTATCGGTTGAGTCATCACAGGTTTTTGGCTGTCAGCGTAAATATAATTTGCATAGTTCAGCGAAGAACTGGGTTCCATGTTTGCCATTTGTACATCGTACGATGAAGTATACAGGTTGCCTGCCTCGTATCGGTACTGTGGTGGACATTCGGTTCCATTAGCGTTGATCACAGGAACTGAATTTATGTAAGCATAGCTTTGGATCCAACTGTATAATGTGGAGTTAGATGAAGGGTTGTTTGCTAAAGGCACAAATGGGTTAAACAATGTCTGATTATAGCTCGCTACGCCATAGTTCGTAATTACCTGTTGACCTGCGGTGGAAACTAGCCAGTTGACAAAAATCATTGAAGCATTAAAGTTTGTATTCGCCAAGTTGGCGTTTTGTGGGTTATCAATTATTGCGCTGTACACATTCAGAAGCGATTGTTGACCTTGAATTTGGATTTGCAGTTGTATATCTCCATCGTCATGGTAAGCATAATATGTTCCTGTATCTGAAAGTGTGTATCCGCCGATGCTGCCATAATAGTTGGCTGCTAGCAGAGTCGGTCCCATGCCTGTACCGGTAGCTTTGAACCACGGTAGAGTAAGAAGTTGAGTATAGTTGCTGAAGCCTGCGGCCTTCCAAAGAGCAATCTCTTTAGTGTTTGTCCCAGAAGCATCGTCCCTTGAGAACCAAAGCACATTGCTTCCTGGGGTTTGTGCTGCGTTGTAGATATCTATCAGCGCTTGGGTGACGTTAGTCATGCCGCTAATGTGTGCGGGGTCACTTGCTGGACCAACTATGACGAAGAAGTTGTAAGCTACGATTTTTCGATCTACACCGTAACCGCCTGTTAAGAAGGGCAGTTCCTGTGATGGAGAGTGTACCAATAGCATGTCTGCTGAGCCTGATTCTGCATCAGTGATGGCAACGCCGGTTCCTACTGCAACGAAGTTAACTGTAATCCAGGGATATGTTGCCTGGAAAGAATCTTTGATGTCGTCTTTGATTGTAGTTCCATTGGCCAAGACTTCTGGTTGGTCTTCAAGTCCTGTATCATAAAGGCTTGTGGTTGTTGCAACTGTTAACGTAGTCGGGCTGGGGGTTGGTGTTGGAGATGGAGTGGGAGATGGCGTAGGCGTTGGGCTTGGAGTCGGTGAAGCTGTTGCAGTCGGTGAGGGTGTTCCAGTTGGTTTGGGCGACGATGTTGGGGTGGCCGTGGGTGTTGCCGTAGGCTTGGGTGTTGGTGTTGGCGTAGGTTTCGTGGATGAACCTGAGTAAGATATGTAAGCGAAAACTCCACCGATTATAATGACGATTACTACGATTGCTGCGATTATTACGTACGTGCTTTTCATTTTTTTCACTAATTTTAGGGAAAACGTTATGCTTATTTAAACATAACGGCAACTAAGCGCTCTAATGACCATACTGACTAAAAAGTACATGGGCGACAAAGGATACGAGTCCTTAAACTGGCAGCTTCCGTTCTTCTACCAACTCGCTGAGAATTATCAGTGCTTCTCCAAGCGGCATGCCAAGCCTTTCAGCAAGCTCAGACGCGGTCACATCAGCTTTCTGCGGCAAAATCGTCGAGCGAGTGTAAGCCTTATGAGTTGGGTACATTACTGAAGCGTGAATGGCTTCAACAAGCAACTGCCAAAGCCGCTCTTTTGTGTACTCTTCCGGATTCATGTATATTCAAACATGCATGTGTTAATGGAGTTATTAACTTAACGCAAAGCTAAGGACATTGTACAATAAACTTATTACCTTGCTTTCGCCGAAGGAATATTAGAGGTTGAAGTTTTTTGAGGGCGGTTGTTTACGGTGGACCACACAAAATCAATGTTGAAGATGTCCCTGAACCGAAACTGAGAGGCAACAGAGTTCTGGTGAAGTTTAAGGCTGGAAGCATCTGTGGCACTGACATGCATCTCTACAGGGGTGACTGGAAATGGATGAAGAAAGGCAGAATTCTTGGCCATGATGCTTGGGGAGTGCGGGTTGACACTGGCGAACGTGTGATTATGGTTCCTATCGTTAACTGCGGGCATTGTTATTTTTGCCTGCGGGGATTGCCCACCTACTGCACGAGAGGTAAGTTTTACGGGTTGACGCGCGACGGTTTCTTCGCCGAATCAAAAGCGATGTTGCCAAGAAGCTTAATTCCTGTACCTGAAAACGTCAGCGATGAAGAAGCAGCGATCGTGGAGCCTGTTGCCTTGGCACTTCGCGTGCTTGATTACATGAAGCCGAATCTTGGCGATTGGGTGACGATTATTGGGCAGGGGCCGATTGGGTTGCTTATGACGCAGTTGGCTCAGTTGAAAGGTTGCCGCGTTATCGCTGTTGACCTGGAGGATTACCGGCTTGAATATAGCGAGAAGTTTGGTGCGGACGCTGTAGTTAACCCAAAGGACGAAGACGTTGTGAATACGGTTAGGAAGCTTACAAAGCATGGTTCAGATTTGGTTATTGAAGCTGCTGGAAACAGGGAAACTGTTGAGCAAACGCCTTTTTTGGTTAAGAAGGCTGGGAAGGTGGCTTTGGTAGGTGAATCGAAGGGGTACCTGAATTTAGAGGATGCTGATGAAGCTTCGTTTTTTACAATTTATATTTCTCCTGTTGAGTATCCGTCGGCTGTGGAGCTAATCGCTAGGAAACTGGTAGATGTGAAAGGCCTCATAACTCACAGGTTCAAGCTTTCAGAGTTTGAGAAAGCCTTGCAAACCGTGGACACTCCAGCAGAGAAACCTCTGAAAGTAATAATAACAGAATAGCTGCTATCTTTTCAAACTTCAACCATCGCAAATTCGCTGCAGAAACCATCTCAGATGAACCTAGTAACTCAACATTTTATAATATAATCAAGTAAACTGTACTGAAGAGGAGCGCTTGTGTGGGAAGCGTTTTTGCCCATTATCGGATTTCTAATCGGGCTGGTCTCAGTGATGGTTGGGCTCGG
>JBEKVK010000118.1:0-5121 GCA_049514075.1 Bathyarchaeia archaeon
TGCTTCCATGTTCTTGAAAGCGCCTGCGAACAACTCAAAATTCCAGTTTGGCATGACGACCAGCAGGGTACCGCCACGGTTATTTTGGCGGGGCTAATTAACGCATTCAAAATTGTCGGTAAAAAGCCGCAGGAAAGCCTAGTTACCTTAGTGGGTTCTGGAGCAGCAAACATTCGGACAGCTTATGTGCTTATGCATTGGGGAGTCAAACCCGGCAATATCATACTTGCTGACAGCAAAGGCGTTGTAGATAAAACCAGAACAGATATCAAAAAAGAAGAAGACCCTTGGAAATATGATGTGACTCAGAAAACCAACGCTGAAGGCAGAGTCGGCGGCATCGAGGAAGCTTTCAAAGGTGTTGACGCAGTGGTTGCAGCTTCAAAACCGGGACCTGGAACAATCAGGAAGGAATGGGTTAAGTCCATGGCTCAAAACGCAATAATCTTTGCTTGTGCGAACCCGATTCCTGAAATTTGGCCGTGGGATGCCGAGGAAGCAGGCGCACGAATCGTGGCGACGGGCAGAAGCGACTTTCCAAATCAGGTAAACAACAGCTTAGGGTTTCCAGCCATCTTCAGAGGTGTATTAGACGTGAAATCCAAGAGTGTTACGGACAATATGTGTATAGCCGCCGCTCAGGAATTGGCACACTACGCTGAAGAACGGGGAATTAGCGAGACGGACATTTTGCCGAAGATGGATGAGTGGGAAGTTTTCCCGCGGGAAGCAGTTGCCTGCGCGCTCAAGTCAATCGAGGACGGTGTCGCAAGAATCAAACCCTCAAGGCAAGAACTGCTTGATCGAGCAACATTCATAATCCAAAACGCCAGGCAATCAACCGAACTGCTGATGAAGCACGGATTAATCAAACAGCCGCCAGAAGAAAGCGAACTTCTCAAATAATGTTACTGGGAAATTTCTTCAATGTTTGCAATCTAATTTAGTGGCACTGAAACAACAGCTTCCACAAAAACCTGAAGTCCCCCATGATAAGTCGATCAAGAAATTTTATCAAAAGATTCCTTGCAAATGCTGGATGGGTTGTTTTCTACAAAAAATAAAAAAATGATTAGAGAGGTGTTATTCTAACGATGTTTCTTTTTTCAAGTCTTCGCAGAGCATCTAAGCATTCGTCTTTTTTCTCACCGGTGATGTTGAGGCTTAGCATAATTTCTTTAACTGAGACCTCTGTTTTCCCAAAGTTTTGGACGCGTTTGTGAAGGTGTTGCACAATGGATTTTTCAAGTTTACCGCATCGCCAAGTGCTGTTGCGGATCAAAATAACGATGGTGCGAACAAGTGTCTGCTCATTTGACTTTCTCCCCCGAGACTCTCCCATCAGTCCACCACTCTTTAACACCGCATCAGGATATTTAACCATATCCTTAAAGGACAAAGAGGCGGTCATTTAGACTTGAAGGACGCTTTCTAAAGAGTTTTTTTCAAAAATAACCCATGTTTGCTGCCGTAATATTTTTCTAGAACGGCGACTTTCTGGTAGCCGCTGGTTAAGTATAGTTTCAATGCTGCGTGGTTGTCTTCTCGAACTTCCAAATGGCATTCGTTTATGCCTTTTTCCTTCAGAATCTTCTCCATTTCCTTTAGCATTTGTGTCCCAACGCCTTTTCGCCTACAAGAAGGCACAACATTTATTGTAATTATATGACCATAGGTCGTGTCGTTTTCAATTTCAACCTGTGAAATTATGAATCCGGCGACTGCATTGTCCGTTTTAGCTACTAACCCAATAGAGTTGTAGTCGGTCAGCAGGTAGGCTAATTGCCGTTTTGTAAAGGCTTCTTGGTCAAAGCATTGATTTTCGATTTCGGAGAATTTATCCAGCAACCGAATGGAAGCTGTTTCAATTTTAATTTCCATTTTACAATCTTAGGAATTATTAAAGCGGACGGTCAATTTTAATTTTTTCAGTATTCACCGAATTCGATAAAGCCGGTTTAAGTTCAAGCCATTGTTGTGCTCCAAAGCCTATGATAAAAAACAGCCACAGCGTTATTATTCTTGTCAGTATGGTAGCTGTTGCAGCCAAAGCTCCAGGGATACCCATGGAAATGTAGAGAGTAGTCATCACTGCTTCTGGAAGACCTACTTCAAAAGGTATACCCACAGGGATTGACTTAACTGCAAGAAATATGGCTGAAGTCACAATTATTATACTTATTGAAACTGGATGATTCAGCGATATGAAGACAAGGTATGGGATGCTGAGACTAAAAAACCAGGAAATAATCAAGTAGGACAACGAAAAAGCGACAGCTTTAGGGGTATGGCGAAACTCCTTAATTGAATCGTGAAAATGCGCTGCAATTTCGACGCCTTCCTCCTTTAATTTTTCAAGTTTTATTCTTCCACGGCTGATTTTCCGCGCAAAGTCTGACACCCAATTTATCCCTTTTAAAGTCCAATCCTGCTTGAAAGACAAAAACGCCATCAAGAACAGGATGCCTACGATTACAACTGCGACCAAAATGATCAAATTAAAGACAAGGGGGTTAACGTTGCCGCCGAATGAAAGCAAAACTAAACCTGCTATTAACGCAATAGCATTTAGTGCAGTGCCAAGGAACCTGTGAGTGTAAAGTGACGCTACAACTTTTCCGAATGGACCGCAGTTATCTCTCGTAAGCAGATATGTTCGGGTTACTTCTCCACTAATTGACTGGGCGGGAACGATTGTGTCAACGTACATTCCATACCAGACATACAGGTAAGCTCGAATCAAACTCATTTTGATACAAAGATGATTAGTCAAAACTCGCCAAGAAACGGTAAAAAACAGCACTTGAAGCAACCCGAACAATATGGCTATTGAGTAAATGAGAGGGTCTGCCTTTTCTGCAGTAGCGAATATGCCGCTAACATCTACCTTGAAGAGGTAAATATAAAGAAAAAAGCCGATGATTCCTAAGAGAGGAAAAAACGCCATTTTCCACGTAAACTTCGGCTTTGGAATCTGCATTGGCCTGCTGCACCCTAAAGTAAACCGTGAGATGTGGAACTATTATTATATACTTTGCTCAAATCCAAGCCAATAATCCTTAAGACCGTAAGCGCTTAAAAGCAGTTAGAAGCTCCGCCCTTCAGTTTCAGAACAATCTTTTGAGATTTCATTGTTAGATTTCGCGAAGAAATGTAGCTGCCGCTAGCAACAAAACTAAAGGATAAAAAGGTCAAAAAAGAGTTAGATTTGTTTTCTAACATTGAAAAGCTTAGTATCTCGGTCTGTAACCGCCGCCACCGCGACGATCCCGGTTGTCGCCTCTGTCTCTACCGCCGTATCCGCCGCCGCCACCGTAACCTCCGCGTCCTCTGTCGCCTCCACCGTATCCGCCTCTTCCGCCGCCTCTGCCTCTGAATGGTCTACGTTCCTGCTCATATGCTTTGCTTGACACGTTGTTTTCCGTGTTTACCTCTACGCTTAGAGGTTCTTTTGCTAATTCTAGCTTGCCGTACTTGCCGATGTTCAGGCGGATGTTGCCTTTGAAAAGGGTCACATACCCGTTTTCTACGCGAACTGTGTCTGCTTCGTTGATCTTTTCAATGTTGTCGTCCCAAAGTGTCAGGTACACAACGCCCGTTTCGTCACCGACCAGCGCGTCGCTCACCTTATGTGGCGAGCCGTCTCTGCCCATTGGAATTTCTCTGACTTCTGTTTTAGATACAACTTTGGCCGTAACGTTAACCGCTTTAGATTGTGGGGTTAAGTCGCCGACTTTAGCTTCTACTGGTGTCTTTTTGTTTTCGAAAAAACCTTCAACAGCCAATTGGTTCAACATCCATGTATTTTGGTTCTAAAACAAAACAACAAGCTCTCTACACTTAAGTTTTTCGCTTTACCAATCTTTTAGACAATCTGCCAAGGAGATTTGACACAGTCACTTATGATTTGAAGCGAATTGTCAGTCGGCGAAGTTTTGAGTTTATGCATATCGCGAAGAAATACTTAGGCATAAAGCATTAAACCGACAGGCCTTTTCGGAAAAAGAAAAAAAGAGATGATTTTAGTTTACCCTATATTCCATCTCTTAGCTACCTTCACTATGAGGAACACGATAAGGGCCACAAAGATGAAGGTAATTAGCGCCACCAAGAAGTCACCTATTCCAAACGACTGCTTCGTAACCGTGACTGCGTATGTAGCCAAGTTTGACATGCCGGGAATAGCTAAGCCTAAGAGAGGAATAATGAAGTCTGCGACAACCGCTTTAACAACAGCGCCAAGATACAAACCTAAAACAAAAGCAACAGCTAAACCCAGAACTTTGTACGATGACAGGAAGTCTTTGAATTCATTCCATAATCCTTTGGGCGGTGTTGGCGGCGGAGCTTTTTCAAGGGCTTCTCTAATTTTCTTCAACTCTTCCAGAATTTGGTCATCATTTTCCATATTGATTACCGAACGCTAATATGTCTGGTTTTATTTTAATAACTTTCTGTCTTGATTAAAAAAAAGTCATAGAATTGCCAATTTTCCTGTGTCCAGTGTGCCCAAATATCGGAGGGAGACAAATCTAAATGCACAAAATTTTTGACTCGAGCCAAAAACAACTCTTAATTACGCGACGAAGTGGGCGATATTCAGATGCTGTGTTCCCAAATTTTGCCGCTATGGGCCTCTTGTCGGTGAACCCATAGTTCTCTCGGGTTGGAGCAGCCTTGTTTGCATACTGGACACTTGAATTCTTGATTCTGCATTATCAAAACCTTAACCGTTACTATCGATTGACCCGGTATATTAAACAATGTGACTGTACTGATACTACAGCAAGCGGCCAAGCACTGCTAAGCTTAACACACTAAGGAGCTAAAACAAACCTACTTTGCATTGGAACGCCACATTTCCATATTTCAGCCGCAGTTGGACGTTCAATTCTTGAAATCATCCAAGTGCACTTATCAGGGAAACATCGATGCTGTTTATTTTTTCCAATTATGCGATTGTTCCGATTGCCAACATGCGTGCGTTTTCCGCAGCTTTCTTTTTTGTCTTACACTGTGGATATATAATGCAACTTTCGCAACACGGCGAGTTGCTTTTGGTTTGGCAATCCAAGATTATTGTTTGATCCATTATGTCCATGATTGTTCTATCTCTCAGCG
>JBEKVK010000119.1:0-5102 GCA_049514075.1 Bathyarchaeia archaeon
CGAAAATGTCGAAAACTGGGAAGGACTTGGGTAACAGTTCAACCTGCTTCTTTTTTGCTCCAAGCTTCACAGCATGGGTGTAGCGTCCTTCGGTGACGACTATTGCGCGATCAATTTCTTTTTCTTTCATCACTTTGTACAGGGTATTCATTGCGGCTATGCCTACGGTTGCTTCGCCTAAAATACACCAGATTAATGCTTTTTCTTTGTCCTGCGGAATATCGATTATGTAGGCTACTGCGCCTTCATACTTGCCTGTTTCTTTTTCAATAAGCTTGTATTTTCGAAGTTTAATCAGGACTTCTGCCTTGCGTTCTTCAATTGTTCCAAGTTTAGTTGCCAAACTATAAACCTCAAAGATCAGGAATACGGCAAACCATAACTTACTTTAACCCTTAAACTTTTCCCTCAAAACACAACTTCCCGAGCACTTTTTAGCATTCTTTCTGACGCTTGCCTGTCGCATCCGTAACAACCGCATCATAATCCTTCGGAAACGACCGATGGCTTACCCCGGTAGCACCGTAACAAACCCGCCCATGAAACCGATTTGATCGGGTTGCCCGTCAGTTCCTGTAGTCATTGCCCAGCCCCCAGCGTCCGTATCGCATGGGAAAGTGCAGTACCAGCGGTAAACTCCTGCTTTGGCTTCAGTAAACTGGAAATTGGAAACCGTTGGTGACCCTGTTACGTTGCTTGGAGGTATCGCAAAATTCACGCCCAAACTTGGGCTTGTAAACGAGTGCTCTCCGCTATCATAATTTACGACTGTGAGGTCTACAACTTGTTTTGCGTAGACAGTGAAGTTGCAGGGAACAAAACTGTCATGTAGTTGGCCGTCGGGGCCAAGGGTTAAGTCGCTTTGAACAACCAACGTAATGTCCGCTTTCTCGCTTGAAGCACTAACGGAAGTTGCCGGCTTCAGATTATAACCTATAATTATTCCGAGTACGCCTACAGCTAGTAAGACAACAATGATCGCGGCTACCGCGAAAAATCTCGGAAAATCGCTACTCATTTGCTTCGCCACATAGTGTGGACTGGGATAATTATGAAGTATCTTACGCAGTTAAAATAGATAGTTCAATAGGGCGGCATTTTGCCTGAGCTTAAGCTTTGACCAGCTTGTAGCCTATTTTTGGTCCCATGCCGTAGCTGTAGGCCAGTTGGATTATCATTATTCCCATTGCGTCAAGATACCTTGCCGCTTTGAGCGGTCCACAGTCCAAGGGGTCAAATCCGATGTCATCTGCTAACTTGGCAACGGTCTGTTTAGCACTCGTGTCGTCGCCGGCGATAAAAGCCGTTAACTGTTCGCTGTCCACTTTGCCTGTGCTTTGGTTGCGGGCGAAAGCCGTGTTGAACGCTTTAACCACTCGCGCTTTAGGCAGTTTTTTCTGGGTTTCTTCCGCGGTGGAAGTGGTGCAGCTTATTCCCAGTTCCATCTTGGGTCCCATAGCATTTGTGACGTCGATGACAACTTTTCCGTCGGCGTAAGGCTTGAATTCTTTAATCGCATCTTCTGCGTCGTCGTAGGGTACTGCCAAAATGATTATTTCTCCCCATTTTGCTGCGTCGGCGACAGATTCCGCCGGGTCTCGGTGACCAAACTTCACTTCGTGCTTGCCACTTAAGCCTTTGCCGAGTGCTGTGCCGACATTGCCTTTCCCGATTATTGCAACTTTCAAAAGTTTTACCTCAATCAATGGGGGTTATGGTTGCTTTTTAGAAGTTGTGACTGTGAGATGCCTACGACACGAGATTCCATGAGAAACTGAGGGGATGAACAAAATGAACTCTTGAAACAACTTGAGAATCCATTTTATGCTGCAGGTACTCGCTTCCCGCATCCTTTGTTGAAAACCAAGGACCCTGTTTTCGCTTCAAAAATAGACTTTTCAAAAGCGAAAGTCAGAGCGCAGCCATTTTTTGACGCTGACTCTTCGAAGTCCATAAAGTTGATGACTAAACCTATTCGACCTTAAACATCAGGCATTCGAGTGATCTCCTGTGTCAACAAAATGTATTGACACTGACCCGACCGGTCGGCTTGTACACACAAGAAGATAGACCCCCCTCATCCTACCTTACTCGTGGTCGCGTTTCTGATTTGATTTGCAAGTTGAAACTTCAGCGATGCTAGTAGACGTTAGCACACTTTGGTAGACGATAGTTGACACGACATGCAAACGATCAAGCCCTAAAACAAAAAAGCAACCCATTTGACAAAGAAAAAGTTCCCTAAGGGAAAATATCGCCGAACACTCCTTTTCTAACTGCGAATTTTACTTTATGCTATTTTTTTAGGGATACGCTTGCCCGCTTGTACCGCCAAACTGTACCGCCAAAGTGTACCGACATTGACCCGACCGGTCGGCTTGTACACACAAGAGAGAACCTACCTCCCCGGTCGGAGACCTTTCTGATTTGACTTGCGAATTGAAATTTCATTTTTCCGCAAATTTTCATGTGCATTGCAAAGCTTGTCATCCGGAGGAGTATGGTTTGCCGTCGACTATGTTCGAAGTATCTATGCTATTTTGCTCGGAATTTTGAAGAATCAGGTTATGGATGTTGCTGCTGATTTCGTTGTTTCTGAAAACGTTGTAGCTTGAATTTGCAAGAAGGATTCCCACGTAGTCATCGGTAAAGATGTTATTCGTTATGCTGCAGTTGTGGGCGTTTTCAAGCATTATTCCAATGCCTGCCGTCGGTGAGGGTATGGCGGCGTTCTTTAACGTGAATCCTGCCACGGTCACGTTGTCAGCTTCAATTGTTAGCGCTGTCCCGTTCATCATGCTTTCTATTATGGTGGCGTTCTTGTTTTCGGTAGTTAGGGTTACTGGTTTGGTTATGGTGACGTTTTCTTGGTACGTCCCGAGATTGACCATAACCGTTTGTTCTTCATAGGTTGCGAAGGACGATATTGCGTCTTGGATGGTGTTGTACCCTAAACCGTCATTAAGGTCCGTAACCTGATAATTTGCGCCGTTTTCAAAGTTCTGCGGCCAATACAAGATTTTTTTGTACTCGCTTTCAATCGCTATTTGTAACTGCGGGTCATTGTAAACGATGTCTATACCTGATTTGTACTGGCTGAGAAGGTTTGTAACGTTCATGTAAAGTTGTTGTGTCCAGCTTGTCGCATTGTGGTATTGCCACACTGAATCGTCTTGGCTACGGAAGCCGAAACCGTAATCTTGCGGAAGCACAATTGCGACGGTAGCTTTCTGGCTGCCGTGTTTGTCCGGGTTTTGCTGGACATAGTTCCAAAAATCCTTCAATTCGCTTTTGTAGTCAGGAGTTAACGTTGTATTAACGTAGTTTTGGGATGAATCGTAGATTGATACGTATGATGCGCCGCAATTGTAGGCCAAAACCATGTCGCTGTACATCTGTGAAGGCGGTTCCAGGTAGGTTCCTCCGTTTTGCGACCCATTGTATGTCCAAGTAACTATTGCGCCCCAACTCTTGTTTTGTGCTTCCGCCGCGCCTCTAACCAAACTAATCTGCATTGGTCTGCTGTTGTTCCAGCCGAACTGCGCCAGAACTGTGTTGTACCCAAGTTCATAGTCGAACCAGTACAAGCCGTAGTCTGAAGTGAAAAGGGAAGAATTTGCGCTTCTAAAGAAGCTTGAAGTTTCAGTTAAGCCTCCGCCGCTCCCATGGTTCCAAAGCCATAAGAAGTAGTTGGCGTAATCCTGGTAACTTTTTGCAGGTGATGTGGGAGTGATAACTGGGTTGTTTTTTATGATTTGAGTCGTGTCCAGTTGGCTTCCAGCTGGTTCGTCATAGTAGTAGACGCCTAGCAAATGACTTCCATACCGTTCTTGGGCCGCATTAAACCATTCGGAGGGAATGTAGCCTGTGTCGTTGAGAAAGAATTGTTCGTAGAACTCGGGCATAAAGTACAATCCAGCAGCATAAGCGTAGTCGCACACTTCGTTGAGCGCTGTCTCGTTCTTGATGACTTGCGGTGAGGCGATAATATACATGTTAGTGTAATCTTTTACTTGGTCAATCAAGGCTTCGCAGTCGGCAACCGTGGCGTTCCATCCTGTTTCAATTCCCACGTAAAACGGCTTTGAAGGGCCCACGGTTTGTTTTGCCGGCGCAAGAAGGTCAGAAGCTAAGAAAAAAGAAACAGCCAAAATTACTATGAGCACCGCCGCAATCAAGATTTTTCTATGTTTCACCTATTTTGCGTCACCTGAAATACTTAGCCGTTTTCATCCACTTATCTGCTTCTATTCCAAAACTTATGAAACAAGTGCAACAGTTCAAGAAGAAAATGCTAAAGGCTTTAAGCAATCCGCAATAAAACAGACGGCCAAGTGTGACGGTTTTGACAATCTTTTTTATTCTAGCTTCGCCTTGGATACTTAGGGTCTTATTTTGGATTTGACCAAAGCATTCTCGAAAGAGTTTAAGCCGGTTCCACCCTACAGCTTCGAGCTTACAATGCGTAAACCCGCTGGTTGGTGGTGGTCAACGCCAGACGAAGTCTACGAAGCGGGAATCTGCTGGACTTTAACGCGGTACAACGGCAAGCTGGTAGGCTTGAAAATTTGGTCAACAGGTACGGCGAGGAAACCCAGAATCCAATGCGTCGCCTACTCCAAAGGCGCAATTGACGACGTGGAAAAGGGGGGAATTGAAGGCATGCTAAGACGGGCTTTGAAAATCGACGAAGACCTTTGCGGTTTCTACGAGTTGGCTGAAAAAGACAGCATCCTCCGCGACGTAGTCGAAGACCTATATGGAATGCGGACAGTCGGTTGGCCCGAGTTGTTTCCTGCTTTGATTTTGGCGGTAACATTGCAGATGGCGCCGATGAAACGCAGCGACCAGATGATGGAATCTTTGATTTCGAGGTGGGGCGAAAAAGTCATCTTCGAAGGCAAAACTATGCGGTATTGGCCATCCACAAAAACTGTTGCGGAACTATCGGTTGAAGAGTTGATGGCGAAGGCTAAACTCGGCTACAGGGCGAAGAACCTTAAGGCCATCGCTGAAGCGTTAAACGCAGGCTTCCCAAGTATCGATGAGTTGTCCCAGATTCCGCCTGAAGAGGCGAGGAAAACGATTCTTAGCTTGCGAGG
>JBEKVK010000120.1:0-5002 GCA_049514075.1 Bathyarchaeia archaeon
TTTCTGAGGTGGTAGAGGATTTCAACAAGCCCAGTACGCTTCTGTTTCTCGGCAAGTTCGTTTGGGCCGTACGTTGCGAGGCGGCTTTGAACTTCCTCCGTGGTTAATCCAGACTGAGAAGTCTTAAGCTCTGCTAGAACTTCGTCAACTGGCAGAGTTAGGATTTCTTGGTTTTCCGTCATCAAGTCAACAACGATTGAAATGGTCTTAAAAGAATTAGTTCAGATTCGCTTATTAAATCTTAAATATGCTGGCAATGCCTTCTTATTATTTCTCCTCCACATTCGGGGCATTTAGGCTACGAAGGCAAAATTCAAACCACCAACGACAAATCTCATATGCAAAAAAGCCATCTGCGAACCAGATGAACTCTTCACTCTAAGATGCCAAAAGAACAACAATCTAGTAACTTTTTAGAGTTCTGAGACTCGAGTAGTTGGGTTTGTTTATTCTTCCGTCATCATCAACGTCAAAGTGGATACGACCCCATCGGTACCCCTAATTTGATGCGACACGACTTCCTTAAGTTCCTCAGGCGTTTTGGCTTTAACTCTGATGACGATGTCATATACTCCATAGGCAACGTAAGCTTCTTCTACAGATTGTAGAATCTTAAGTTGCTGCAACACTTTTGATTCCGAACTCGGCGCTACGTTAAGGAACATATATGCACGTACCATTACCTATCACATCTCGACGTTTTGTTTCAGCAGTTATGTCGATGTTAAAAATGTTGTGCCGCCAACCCGACCAAATAGATATTCCACACGTTGTTATAGCTCCACTAAAATCTATTGTAAAATTTGCTCGCAACTGAAACTTTGTTTTGCTCAGGCCTTTTACTCTGGCAGCTGGCTGAACCGGACTGAATTGCATCTGGGACGGGTCTTGTGTCATTTCTCAAAACGTGCGCTGTGGACGCCTGTTATGACGCCATTTTGTTAAGTGACCTCAATCCCCATAGGAACACCAAAACCGCAAGTACGCCGATAATGACAAAGCCTTCTAAGATTCCTATGTTGTTAAAGTTCCCAGCAAACAAAGTGCGCGTAGCGTTGACGGCATATGAGAATGGGTTGATCTTCGCTATGTCCTGAAGCCAGATGGGTGCAAGGGCGAGAGGAAGGATTATTCCTGAAAGCAACGAGACAGGCAGAGTTATTGTGTTAAGCGTGGGCGCGAGGGCGTCCTCAATTTTGTAGATGAGAGCGAAACCGTAGGAAATGGAAGCCATGGTAATTCCGATCAAAGCGTAAAGCACAAGAGAGAGCGAAAACCCGTAAATATTTACGCTCAGCCCAAAAGGAATAGCAACTAACGTAATCAGGACACATTGAAGAAGCAAGATTACTGCATCCCTTAGAACTCTTCCTAAGAGAATGGATGGTCTTTTAGCTGGTGTGACTAAGAATCGTTCTATAACTCCACTTCTAATGTCATCAATGAGGGAGAATCCGACAAAAGCCGTACCAAATAGCGCTTCCAACACCAAAAGTCCAGGAATGAAAACATCGACTGCTTCTCCAGACTTAATTCCTGGAACAGTACCTAGGCCGTTTAGGAGTGGCATAAACAAAAGCAAGTACATCAGCGGCTGAAACATGCTTACGAAAACAAAAACAGGGCTCCGCAGAGTATGCTGCATGTTGCGAATAAACATCAATTTAGTGTCGCGTAAAAGAGTCATTTTATAGTATCCTCCCTAAGCGAACGACCCGTGTACTTAAGAAAAACATCATCTAAACTTGGTCTAGACAGGGTTACGGTTTGTGCCTCCAAGCCATTTGCGTCGAGTGACCGTAGCAGGTCAGGCATACTTCTCTCCCCATCCTTAATGGTGAGATGCAATGCGTTGCTTTTGGTTTGAATCTTCTCTATTTTAACCTTCTCGGTTAACAATGTTTCACCCTTCTGCGCGATTTCTTCCGACAGAAAACTAAACACGATGTGGTCGCCGCCGACAGAGCTTTTCAACTCGTTTGGCGTTCCTGTCACTATGATTTTTCCGTCATCTATTATCGCAATTACATCACATAACTTGTCAGCTTCATCCATATACTGCGTTGTTAAAAAGATGGTGACTCCCGCATCTTTGAGTTTTCTTATTTCTCCCCATAGATAAGCTCTGCTTTGCGGGTCAAGGCCTGTTGTCGGCTCATCGAGAAGAAGCAGCTTTGGATGATGAATCATTCCAAGTGCAATGTCCAGTCGGCGCTTTTGGCCACCTGAATAAGATTGGGCAGGTCTCTCTATAAATGAGCTCATTTGGAAGCGCTCTACGAATTCGGATGCGTATTTCTTTGAAGTCAAATCATCTAAACCATAAAGTTGTGCTTGCAAGACAAGGTTTTCAAGTCCTGTAGATGACAGGTCTGCTCCGCCTGCTTGGCTCACACAGCCAATGTTCTGTCTAATCTGTTCTTGCTGTTCAGCCAAGTTATATCCCAAAACTTTGGCTTCTCCACCAGTTGGACATAGTAATGTGGAAAGCATCTTCTGGGTAGTGGATTTGCCGGCGCCGTTAGGGCCCAAGAAACCGAAGATCTCCCCTTTCCTAACGCTAAGGTCAATACCCTTGACAGCTTCTACCTCTTTCTTTCCCCCTCTTGCCTTGGAAACGAAAGTTTTACGAAGCCCACTTGTCTGAATCACTAAATCTTCACTCATCTCGAATCACCGAGTAAACAATAAACCTAATTTCATGATAGTTGGTCAGGTATTTGCCTTTCGGTGTTTCTTTATATCTATGTAGGTCTGTTTTCGGGGTTTGAATTGCAACATTTCTTTGAGTTAATGCAATACTCAAGTGACAAATTTTTTTGATGTGAAATCTATCTGACATTGTTGGTATTGTGGTCTATGTTCATGTACTCTCTAAGAGATAAATAACTGTCAAAGCTTCTTAACATTGTTGATGATTATGGCGACCCCTGATGATTTGAAAGACATTCTTGACCCAAACGAAACTGTTGAACTTTACATTAAGCAAAGGTTTTATCATTTTAAAATTGACATCGACTCGGTTGTCATAACTAACCAGCGGGTAATTTTGCGTCATCCTCACGCACTCGGACTAAAAAAAGACTACACTGACTACAACTATATGGACTTCGAAAACGTTGTCATAGATAAAGGAATATTGCGTTCGACAATCAAATGCACCTTCAGGTCCGTGGTGCCGCCTCTTCTACTTAACGATATACCTAACACCGACGCAGAAAAAGCTTACAGACTAATAAGAGAAAGCATCATCAAAGCCCAAACACAGGCTTCAACTGAAGGTACAACTCCGGGAATGATAATTTGTTCATACTGTGGAACCAAAAATAAACCGGATGCTTCTAGATGTGTTAATTGTGGTGCAAACTTATCATAGCCGGGCTGTTATTTCGTCTTTGATGACCTATATTCCATAGATCCTCTTATTCTTTGAATTGTCGCTATGGGTTCAAAGTTCATAATGTTATGTACTTAAGTGCACTCATTTAGCAAGAACTTCTGCAGATAAAGAAAGCACAAGGAAAAAACTGATCCTACACACTGCTTTTATGTAAAACTCTGCTCTTCAACATGATAATGAGACCCATTAGATCATGTAAATTATAATAGGAAATCTAAATGTTTCACAGACATTGAAAACTTGATAAATATCTATATATGGCTGTTGCTCAGAATGTTTTGGTTAGAAAGTGTACTGTTGGTGGTTGAATGAGTAAACCTGTTGATGTCGGAGAGTTGCGGGTTGGCGGTTACATGATGATTGAGGGAGAACCCTGCCGTATAGTGGACATCGCCAAATCTAAACCTGGAAAACACGGTTCCGCAAAAGCCAGAATCGTCGCAATCGGCGTGTTTGACAAGCAAAAGCGACAGTTCGTTAAGCCAGTTGACCTCGGCGCAGAAGTTCCAATAATCGACAAACGAGCGGGTCAAGTTTTTGCTGTGAACCCAACCGGCGTGCAAATCATGGATCTGGAAACATACGAATACATTGATGCTCCCTTTCCAGATGAAGAAGACGTTCAGAAATCAAAACTGACTCCCGGAACCGAAATCGAGTACTGGAAAATACTGGGCAGAGTTAAAATCGTAAGGGCAAAGTAAGCAAGCACTCAAGCCCTATTCTCTTTTTAATCATTATTTAAACTTGATTTTATGGTTTTTAGCTCCACCATTCCCAGCCAAGCCGCTTGAAAACAACGTACAGTACCAAAAGAACTATCCCACAGCTTAAAACGATGCCGGCGAAGGCAAGAAAAATGTTATTATGCAGGTTGGTATAAGCCTCCCATGAACCAAAAACCGCTAAGCCAATAAGCAATAGAAAAAAGATCCCTGCATGAATAAAACGTTCTCCACTCAACCGTTAACGCCAGTCTAAATGATATGTTGCTTAGTTGCTTAAAGATTTTTCATCAATGTTTATTTTCCAGTTGGTTCTTTTTTAGGTGAAGCCAATGATGCATGAAGAGCCGTCTGAATAGTGAAGAACAATTAATATGGGGAAACTGAGGCTTCACAACTCGTATCTGTATTATATTTAATTAAAGATCAGGCACCGTTCAACAAAATGTATTGCTTTTTGTAACAACTTTCTGACCGATAGGTCCTATTGTTAGAGAGAATGCTAGAGAGGGGAGTCAAAAATAGCATCGAAAACTCAAAAGCAACACTATATTCAAGCAACATTGCGGATCTACTTAGAGAAGTGAATTTACACTAAAGCAAGCTTTTCCAATTCTGTTTCCAATTATGATAGCTGTATTCATTGTTCAAAATTCTTAACTGACTTGTTATCAAATTGTTACCTTTCAGCTTTGAAGCATGGATTGAATTTTTTCTGTTTTCTCTTGGTCTCCCATTGAGTTTGGTTTATGGCGGTGGAAAGTTGTATAAGCGACTTATGACGCGTGTCATGGTTAGGTGTTGAAATGTTATCTCGTGATTGTGACGGATGCGAAAGGCAACTTTCTGAATGTAAGCTTCGCTTTGCCCATGTTTC
>JBEKVK010000121.1:0-5523 GCA_049514075.1 Bathyarchaeia archaeon
TTGGCGCAGACGTCGGAGTTGCTTTCGACGGCGACGGTGACCGAGTAGCTTTCGTAGATGAGAATGGCGCCTTTGTGGATTTCGATCGTTCCCTTGCCGCCTACTCCGCTTACACCCTCAAAGAGGTGGGAGGTGGAACAGTTGTGACCAACGTTGAGGCGTCAATGTGTGTTGAAACGATGGTGCAGGCAAATGGTGGAAAGGTCGTCCGCACTAAAGTTGGAGACATTTACGTCTCGGAAGCGATCAAACAATCAGGTGCAGTTTTCGGCGGCGAACCTTGCGGCGCATGGGTCCATCCCAAATTCCATTTTTGCCCTGATGGACCGCTTTCGGCTGCTCTCATGCTTTCTGCTTTGGAAAATGGAGAGGAAACGCTGAGCCAATTCATTGCTTCTGTGCCTGAATACGTAACCCGGAGAGAGAACGTTGCAGTCAAGAATGAGCAAAAATACAAGGCGATAGCTAAACTGGAGTTAGCGCTGAAAAACGCGTTTCCAAGCTTCACCGATTTCTCGACAGTTGACGGAGTCCGTTTGGCACTCAAAGAAGGGTGGCTCCTGGTTCGGGCTTCTGGAACAGAGCCCCTAATCCGTTTGACCGTTGAAGGGGAATCTGTAACCGTGGCAAACGATATAACCCAAAAGGCTACTGCATTAATACTTAAGCAAGTTGAGGCTGAAGTGACATGAAAGCTGTATTGTTAGCGGCTCCCATCCTGCAGTTCTGCTTAGAGGCGGTAAAGAATGCAGGAATAAGCGAGGCAATTGTAATTACGC
This sequence comes from Bathyarchaeia archaeon, assembly GCA_049514075.1. Taxonomy (GTDB): domain Archaea; phylum Thermoproteota; class Bathyarchaeia; order Bathyarchaeales; family Bathycorpusculaceae; genus Bathycorpusculum. The sequence continues at coordinate 780 of JBEKVK010000121.1, forward strand.
ATTACATGGGAGACGCTATCCGAGATTACTTTGGAGACGGCGAAAAACTCGGGTTAAACATAAGCTACTTGGAGCAGAAAGAGATCTTAGGCACGGGAAACGCGGCCGCCATGGCTGAGCCCTATTTAGAAGGGGACTTTGTGCTCGTTTACGGGGACCTACTTTTCGGAGCAGATGCGGTGAAAAATACGCTTAAGGTATTTCAGCATGGCAAAACCGTTGCGGTCGTAGGCGTCGTCCCAGTTGATAACCCGGAGAGCTACGGAATAATCGAGTTGGATCAGAAGAAAAGGGTTATACGTATAGTTGAGAAGCCCGCTTCTGGAAAGGCTCCTTCGAAACTTGCTAACGCAGGCGTCTACGTTTTTACCAATGAAGTTTTTGACAAGATACGTCAAACCAAGGCTTCCACGAGGGGTGAATGGGAACTTACTGATGCTGTAACGCTTCTTGCAGGCGGAGGCGGAATCGTTCTTGCTGCTGAACTTTCAAAAGATGACTGGTTTGATGTGGGTAGACCGTGGGATTTGCTCGACGCTAACAACTGGGCGCTCAAACGTATGGACCACAAAGTCTTAGGCACAATTGAGCAGGGCGCCCACCTTATCGGCCAAGTAGCGGTTGCTGAGTCAGCCCGCATTCGATCAGGCGCTTACATTGAAGGTCCATGCTTTATAGATGAAGAATGCGATATCGGACCGAACTGCTACATTCGCCCTGGAACAAGTCTTGGCAGAAAAGTCCGCGTTGGAAACGCATGCGAAATAAAAAACAGCATCGTCATGGCCAACACACACATCGGGCATCTCTCATACATTGGCGATAGTATTTTGGGCGAACACTGCAACTTGGGCGCGGGCACCGTAACAGCCAATTACCGCCTTGACGCAGGCTCAATAAAAATGGTGGTCAAAGACAAAGTTGTAAACACTGGAAGGAGAAAACTTGGAGCAGTCTTCGGCGACAACGTTAAAACCGGGATCAAATCCCTTTTCATGCCGGGCGTAAAAGTCGGCGCGAATAGTTGGGTTGGACCTGGTTTCATGGTTGAACGTGATTTGCCGGCCAACACTATTGCAATTCACAAGCAGAATTGCAACATACAAGAAATGAAAACACGTGTCATGCCAAAACCTAATTGATTACGTTCGGGCAATTGGCGGTCGGTTATTTTTACGCTACCGAACCATCCGCCGGTGGTTAAAGAATTTTGTTCCATGCTTTGCTGTCTCACAGATCTATTGACCTTTGATTCGTCAGGGCACTTCAGAGATATGCATCCGTCGCGTACCTTCGCATCATCCTATGAGTATTGAAGTAATATGCGACTTTGCCTATTGAATTTTTCATTAAATCTATCCATGTGTCCCGCTGCTGGTAAAATTTCGGGATAATGAGATATTCGAGTTTGTTGTAGAGATCAGCTGTTTCTCTTTTTCTTGTTTCTTGTTCACTGAGCAATTGATTAGGAGATGGACCTATAGCCCAACCTGTGAGCCCTTCTACACAGCCCTCAATCCACCATCCGTCTAAGACGCTGAAGTTAATTACACCATTATGCGCTGCTTTCATGCCGCTTGTTCCAGATGCCTCATAAGGTGGCAAGGGTGTGTTTAGCCAAACGTCAACTCCCGAGGTCAATTTTGCTGCTATTTCCATGTTGTAGTTTTCAAGGTAAACGATGTTCAATTCGCCCTTCAAACGGTCTATATATTGGTAGATTTCTTTGATGAGGCTTTTTCCAATTTCATCCTTTGGATGCGCCTTTCCCGCAAAAATTAACTGTATCCTGCCTTGGCTCTTGACTTCCTTAAGCTTCTCTAAATCCGAAAAAATCATTGTTGCTCGTTTGTAAGCTGTAGCTCTCCTAGCAAAACCAATAGTCAAAACGTCCTCATCCATTTGCAGACCCGAACTGTCATGAACAAAGCCGAGTAAATCTCTTTTTGCATTCATGTGAGCTTCCCACAACTCCTCATCAGGTATAGCGTCAACTCTCACAAGAAGTTCAGGTTCGTTAGCCCACCGAGGTATGTGTTTGTCAAATAGCCTTCTAAAGTAGAAGCATGTCCACGTGTAAGAGTGAACACCATTAGTAATTTCTTGAATGTGATATCCTGGAAAAAGCTTCCGTGAGTATTCCATATGAGCCTCTGTTACGCCGTTGGTGTACTTACTCAGATTAAGGGCCAAAAGGGTCATATTCAATTCGTCTTCCCCACCATACTTTTTGAGGGTTTCTAAAGATACTTCGGGCTCAAGTAATTGGGAAAGAAGGTCATAGGAGAACTTGTCGAATGCTGCTGCGACAGGTGTATGAGTTGTGAAAACGCATAAATTCCTGACTTTATCGGCATCCAATTGGTTGTTTTTCAGAAGTTCAAGAGTTAAAAGGCTAGAGTGCCCTTCGTTCATATGATATTTTTTGACATTGATCTGTAATGCATCAAGGAATCGAACTCCCGCTATTCCCAATACAATTTCTTGCTTAAGCCGATATAAGTCGTCTCCGCCATAAAGAAAATCAGTGATTTGCCTATCTTCTTGGCTGTTACCATCAACATCAGTCGTCAAGAAAAGCACTGGAATTGTGCCGCCGGTTAAACTCTCCTGTTCATACACCCACGCACCTACGTGTACCTCCCTTCCCGAAATCTTAACGGAGACTGTTTGGGGTAACAGTTTCATGAATTTGGAAGGGTTCCAGTCCTCTGGGTACTCAATTTGCTGTCCATCAAGCGTAATTTTCTGCCTCAAGTATCCTTTTTCGCAAAGTAACGTTATCCCAACTAACGGTATTCTCAAGTCCGCGCTTGATCTTATAACGTCTCCCGCAAGGATACCGAGTCCTCCGCTGTAGGTGGGCATATCTTTGTTTGCGCCGATTTCCAAAGAGAAGTAAGCGACTTTGGCTCCCTCAACAAAGCTGCTGAGGCAGTATTCGCTGTCAAAATAGTATTGATTACCGAGAAACACTGTTTTAAACGGTGTTTTTTCAGGGTCTAAACGCATTCCACAAACCGGATCTTTCACAGACAAGAAAATCCAAGCGTCCTTCATAACAAAAATTGCAGCGGCAAATAATTACTTTCCGTCAAGCCTTTTCAAGAAGACTTTTGCATTCGGTTTGTCATTGATTCTTTCTCAGTTTGAATCGATGGGTTGACATCGTCTTTCAAACCATGCAATGGTGATTGAAGTCAAAATGTTTAAGAATGCATTCATTCATTATTTTCTTGGTGGAGGCGAGTTTTTGTCAAAAATTAATCCGGGATCAAATTTTAATGAAGACAATGATGTTCAAACTGCACGCCCTGGGGGTTTGCAGGAGACTGAAATTATAGAACCTGTAATCGGCGATGATGGCAAACTTCATTGCCCATTGTGCAGCGGAATTTTCAAGTCGAGAGAAGCGTACATCAGCCACGCTTTATCCAAGCATCACGCAATGGAGCAAGCTGAAGAGTCAATGGAGAAAGACACAGGAACCATGGAAATGGGCAAAGAGAATATGGAGCAAGCCAAAGAGTCAATGGAGAAAGGAACAGAGACCATGGAAATGAGCAAAGAGAATATGGAGCAAAACAAAGACGACGCACGCGCCTATTTGGCGCCAGTCCCATACGATCACGGTTTCCACTTCTTTACTGAGGTAGGTCGATACACGGGAGAAACAGCAATCAGTTTAGCTACATTCGCCAGAGACGTTGAAGTTGCCCCGATTGAGTCAATTAATTTTCATTTCGCAAGAGCGGACTTTCAAAAGTGGATAGCAGAAACTATTGGAGACGCAGAATTGGCTGAAGCAATCGAAAAGGTTGAAAAAAACCTTGCAGGGGAACCACTAAGGCTAAGACTTCTTGAGATCATAAATGCACACGTAAAAGAACTTGAGAGTCAAGTATAACCCGAACCAGGTATCGTAAAAATCAAACAAGTAGCTAGGTTTCTTGATAAATCGGTTTGTTACGTTCCTCAACTTTTTCTTTGCTATCTCAACCAACTGCGATCAAACCGTGATTCGGAGATTCTATAGAGTTCTCTCCCCCTGAATTTTTGCAGGTCTTGAATCATTTTGAAAAATACCTAGGTTCAAACGCTTATTAGTCCCTTAGTTAAAATTTATTGATTAATGCTTTTTTGCAAATTTTGCCAAGGTTTACCACAGCCCGTTCCCATACCTAAAATGGGATTGAGTCTTTTTGCTTACTCGAAGATTAACGCCATTTTCCTAAACCTTAACATGGTTTGAAGTCGTTGGGCAATAAACCCCACTATGTTCAGAAGCTTTTTGGGCGCTCATTCAGGCAAGAAGAGCATAGGTTCCTTTGTTAAATCTAGCAGACAGGCTTGAGCGTGTCCTTCTGGTTTTACTTTTGTGTATATTTTTCTTATGATTCCTTTTTCATCGATTAGAAACGTTGTTCGTTCGGTTCCCATATATTTTCTTCCGTAAAGAACCTTCTCTTTCCAAACTCCATATTCGTTTGACACTTTAGCTTCAGGATCACTGAGCAATGTGAACGGCAGTTGATACTTTTCTTTGAATTTCTGATGAGACGCAACACTATCTTTGCTGATACCCAATATCACGGCACCTTCTTGGGCAAACTGGTCAGCTGCATCTTTAAACTCAAGTGCCTCAGTCGTGCATCCAGATGTCCCATCCTTAGGATAAAAGTAAAGCACAACTTTTTTACCTCTATAATCTTTTAAGGAAACTTGCCTTTCCTCATCTGTCTCC
>JBEKVK010000122.1:0-4989 GCA_049514075.1 Bathyarchaeia archaeon
GAAAAGGTCTTTCCAACCATGGTTAAGCTGTACGACGATAAGGGTTTCATCTGGGTCATGGACAAAGTGAAACTAACGGAAAAAGGCGTAATTGAAGGTTCAGGTCCAGCTGCCGACCGAGTCCAAAAGGTCTACGAGCTATTCATGAGTGAAGTTAAAGCCTAAATAAACCAGCGCAGTTGTTCCTCTTCTTTTTTCTTTTCTTCTGTAATGCTTCTAATGATGCCGAATGACTCCAAGATTTTTTTGATTTCGCTACCCGTTTCCTCAAGCCTTGACAAATCCACGTTTAGACTCAAGTATTTTCCAAGAGTAGTTAGGGCGTAACGTGCTGCGTTAACGTCGGGATCCATGCCCGGCGTATCTACAAGCAAAGAGAAGCCTTTCATGTCCCTAATTCTGGCTAAACCAACGGACAAGCCGGCGATGCCGAAGACATGCCCCACCATAACTTTCGTTCCCAAATCAAGCGCTTCCTGCATTGTATCCAAATCTGTCGCTGTACTGTAGATTCCAGGGATGGCTTGAGCCTCATCTTTCTTGAAGCCGCCGATTGAAATTACGAAACGGCAGCCGAATTCCTGTGCTAAATCAAGTACCTTGCCGACCAACTCATATTGTCCAACAGTCGTCAGCGCTTGAGTGTTACCGTACCATATGATTAAGTCGCGACCGCCATCTCCCCTTGTCGCGTAGTAGAGCTCATTTGTTGGTGAGAGTGCTCTGCCGTTTCCAGTTGTTACTGCGAAATCTTGGAAGGATGAAGAAAATAACTGGATGAACCTTGTAGCTTTAAGTTCTTTTATCAGGTGCAAGGCTGCGATGTTAGCTACGAATCCTATGCCTGGTAACCCTTCGATGAGGATTGGGTCATTTAGTTTTGGTTTTTCGCTGATGTCGATGGAGATAACCATAGTTTAGCATCTCTTTTGTCAAGTATAGACAAACAATTCGATATAAGGATGCTGACATACAAAGCACCTACTGTGCAGCTAAGAATAGCAGCTGAGAAAGGAAAAAGTGACTCTGAGCCTGTGCTCGTGCAGGCTAGTGTTTTTTTAGGCGAGTCGTGATTCTTGTTTAGGCTTCAAAGTTGAGTTTCGAAATAAAGCAGAAGGACTTGCTCGGAAGAATAGGCAAACTTAAAACGAAAACTGCAACAGTGGAAACCCCACTCCTTTACCCAGTTATCAACCCAAGCATCCAACTGGTGACCCCTAAGAAGCTCAAGGATACGTTCGGGTTCGAAGCGGTCATTACTAACTCTTACATACTTAGAAACCGCTATGGCGACAGAGTGATCCGGGAAGGTTTGCATAAGTTTCTGGGATACGACGGCGCTATCATGACTGATTCGGGTGCCTACCAAATCCTCGTCTATGGTGGGGTTGAAGTCAACCAAAAAGAAATCGTGGCTTATCAGGAAGGCGTCGGTAGCGACATAGCCGTTATGCTTGACATACCTACGGGCTGGAAAATAACCAAAGAACAAGCCCAAACAACCGTTGAGGAAACTTTGCGAAGAGCAAAGGAATTCTTCGAAATTAAGACACGTGACGACATACTCTGGGTTGGACCCGTACAAGGTGGAAGACACCTTGACTTGGTAGCTAAGTCAGCCGGTGAAATGGGAAAGCTTCCCTTCCAAATTCACGCGTTGGGAAGCCCCACCGAAGTTATGGAGAGCTATCGTTACGATGTGTTGGCAGAGATGATTTTGACGGCCAAAAATGGTTTACCCATCGACCGACCTCTGCATTTGTTCGGCGCGGGTCATCCATCAATGTTCTCGCTGGCGGTGGCTCTTGGGTGTGATCTTTTCGATTCAGCTGCATACGCCCTTTACGCTCGAGAAGATCGGTACATGACTGAAACTGGCACATGGCGACTTGCCGAGCTTGATTATTTCCCATGCTGCTGCCCTCGGTGCGCATCGGAGACGCCAAAGGACTTGATGAAGAAGCCGAAGGAGGAGCGAGAAGTCTTCTTGGCTGAGCATAACCTTTACGTTTGTATGGCTGAACTTAAAAGCATCAAGCAAGCCATAAGAGACGGCAGGCTGTGGGAACACACGGAGATGCGAGTCCACGGTCACCCCGCGCTGCTTTCAGCTCTCAAAAAACTCCGCAATCACACCGAATTTCTCGAAACCTATAGTCCGACGGTTAAGTGCAGCGGATTTTTCTATTTCGATTCCGTTGGGCTGGTGCGCCCAGAAATCACCCATTACCGCAAACGATTAACCGAACGCTATGACCCGCCGAAAGACGCCACAGTCCTTTTCCTCGTACCACAGACAAGAAACAAACCCTTCCATAAAGCGCCTGAGTTCAAGAAGATTAGGCAGCTTTTACGAAGCTTAGGCGATGAATTATCTAGTAAAATTCACGTTTGCATCTACGCTGCTCCGTTCGGAGTTGTTCCACTGGAGCTTGACGAGGTTTACCCGCTAAGTCAGCATGAAGCAGCGTCGCCTCTTGACTTAGAAACCGTCGATTACGTGGCAAACCAGACAGCGGAGTACATTAAGCGATCAGCTTACACAGGTGTGGCTTTTCTCAACGACCCTAAGCTTTGGCGGGACACCGTTAAAGGCGCGGCTGCAGCGGCCTGCGAAGCAAAGGGTTTGGCGTTTGATTCGGTTGAGGCGGACGCGTCGGCTACTAAAGAGATTTTAGGTCGTTTAAGCAACATTCTCCGCAGACAGTTGAGTGAGTGAATTTGATTTACGCTGACCTTCATATTCACACAGTTTATTCTTCTGACTCTCTTATTCAACCCAAAACCATTGTTGACATGCTTTCTGCCCACAGCTACATAAAAGTGGCAGCGGTGACCGACCATGATAGCGTAAGGGGTATTAAAGCCACAGTCGAGTTAGCCAAACCTTACTCTGACCTCCTCATTATTCCTGGCGTGGAAATCAGTACGGATCGCGGGGACGTTCTAGTTTTGGGTACCGATGAGCTACCGCCGAAACCTTGGAGCCCCGAATGTGTGGTTGATTACGCAAAAAGCATCGGTGCAGTAACGTCTGTGGCGCATCCCTTCCGAGAGTACGGTATGGGCGACTTAGCGAGAAACTACAATTTCGATGCAGTTGAGGTTCTCAACGGAAACTCTTCTGTCAAAGCTAACAGTGAGGCCAAAGCGCTTGCAAAAAGCATGGGTTTGCCTGGTACGGCAGGCAGTGACGCGCATCAAGTGTCAGAATTGTTCAAGGTCAACGCAAAAATCGATTGCGCGCTAAATGTTGAGGCTGCTTTGAAGGCGATTAAGAAGGGTTCTGTATCTGCGCAGCTTACGAATGGATAAATATGTTTTTAAAAGAGCACAGTCAATTTCTAAATGTTTAAGGGGAAAACCTAAGGACAATAAGATAAAGGATTGGTTTGTTTGCAGATTGGATTTTTAGGCGGCGCTAGAGAAGTCGGCAGAATGGGCATATCCGTCAAAACAGAGAAGACCCAGATTATTTTAGACTACGGAGTCATGCTTGCCAACCAGCCTGGGTTCCCAATGCATGTTCCGCCCAAAGAAGTGGACGGTTTAATTCTTACTCACAGTCACTTGGACCATTCAGGCGCGCTGCCAATATTCTACATAAACGATGAGAAACCCCTCTACACGAACAGGCTTAACCTTGAGTTAACGCAGATTCTAATTCAAGATTTCATCCACTTGTCAGGTTACTATTTGCCTTTTGAGTATTTGGAACTTAAAACCTTGATGCGGAGTAACCATCACTTGGACTTCGGCGTGGAACAAACCATCGGCGACATGAAGGTAAAACTGCTTGACGCTGGGCACACTCCTGGAAGCGCGCAGGTGCAGGTTGAAGCAGACGGCAAAAGGATTCTTTTTACGGGCGACTACAACATGGAAGATACCATGCTGCTTAAAGGCGCAACCATGGATTACGGCGACTTTGACGCAGTTATAACCGAAAGCACTTACGCAAACGAAGATCACACTGCACGTCCTGAGCTTGAAAAAAACTTCGCGGAAGCGGCAAGCGACATAGTTGAGCGCGGCGGAACTGTTCTAGTGCCCGCTTTCGGCGTGGGGCGAGCGCAGGAGATTGCCTGTGTGTTGGCAGCGCACCACTTTGAGTTTCCGATAGTTTTAGATGGGATGGCTCGGGAAGCAAGCAGAATAATAATGGATCATAAGGAGTTTCTAAGGGACCCGCGGCTTTTCACAAACGCCATGCATTCGCTTGACTGGGTTGACGGTTGGCGCGACCGCCGTAGAGCAACAAAGGATCCATGCGTAATCATTTCACCTGCAGGCATGTTGAAAGGTGGTCCATCCCAGTTTTACATTTCCAAAATCGGCAAAAAACCCGCAAACGCGATTTTCTTAGTTAGCTATCAAATTCCAGGAACCCCTGGCAAACAGTTGTTAGAGAAAGGTGTAACGACGATTGACGGCAAAGTGCAAAAAGTCAAAGCTCAGTACAAGCATTTCGACTTCTCCTCTCACTGCGGTGCAAGCCATCTTAAAGAAGGACTAAGACGCCTCGGCGGCAAACCTAAAGTTTTTGCTGTGCACGGAGCAGAAGGCAACTGTGAATTGCTTGCGAACTGGGCGAAAACCACGTTGGGACTGGATGCGGTTGCGCCGAAGACAGGGGAAAAATACCAAATTTAGGCGGGCGCTTCTAGGCTAAGAGACTTGGGGTTTATGCCTTTTTCTAATTTAGTCTGTGGAGCTAGCAAAAAGGAAACCTTATTCTGTGTGCAAGACTACTTGCACGGATTATTAGCAGACAAAATATTAGGGAAACGTTATGAGTGAGCAGCAGCAGCCAAATCAACCTCTTCCACAGAGCAAGGAGCAGGATAGCTTCAAGTTCGAAATCATATATTTGATTCCGATACTCGCAAGCATAATCTTCGGTTTAGGCTGTGCATATCTTTTGAGCCCTCAGCAGCCAGCAACCATACCTGTCACGCCTCTTCCCCAGAACACCGCTTCAGGCTCATT
>JBEKVK010000123.1:0-4971 GCA_049514075.1 Bathyarchaeia archaeon
AAAAATGAGGGTGGCTAAATTAAGCTTGGGACACCGCTTCTTGGAAAGTTACCAATTCAACGTTTAGCGCCGGTTTTACTGCTTCAGAGATTCTTGAGGCAACAATACGTCTTATGTTTTTCTCTCCTGCTATGTCAACAATTCTCTGCGTTATAATACCGTCGAAAACCACTGTGTCAACGCCAGTCACTTGTTGAAGCTTTTCTGCTAGCTGGCTTACCGGTAGACGTTCTACTTGCTCAAGTTTGTCGCTTAGCAAAACGGCTTCAAGCGTTCCCTGTAAGGATTTTGCGGCTTGTGCGACTTGTTCTGGGACCTCGATTTTGACTGGTTCGGGCATCTTCTTTGGAGGAGGTTGCGGTTTGCCGGTAGCTTCTGAGATTGGAACTCTATTTTCTAGGGCTTCGGCGACTTCTTTGCAGTTGCACTCTTCAATTTCTTTGCCTCTTGGGGCGCGGCCGACGTATTTTATGTTGGTGACCTGCAGGAGTTCCTTAAGTATTAGGTCTCCGCCTCTGTCGCCGTCAAGTAATGCAGTAGCGCTTTTTTCCTTCGTTAGCTTCTTTATTGACTCAGGTACTTTAGCGCCTTCGAGGGCAACAGTGTTGAAGATTCCGCAACGCATCAAATTGATTATGTCTGCTCGTCCCTCTACAACTATGATTTCTTTTGCCGCGTCCAATCCTGGGCCAGCAGGCAGGTCTTCTGGACCGTACTTTTCCACTTTTCCTACTTTCATTGTGTCTGAGATTTCTTTGTAAACGTCCTCTACGCTTGGCATCGATTCGATGTTCCACTTGTGCAGAATTTCTTTAGCGCGGTCAATGATGATTTTTCGACGTGCTTCCCTTATATCCTCGATTTTTTCTAAGCTGACCTTGGCTGAGCATGGACCGACACGGTTAATGCTTTCGATGCTTGCCGCGATCAGCGCGGTTGAAACCCGGTCAAGGCTTGTTGGGATAGTTATCGAGCCTGTAGTGTGGTCGTTTTTTGAGTGCAAGTCAATTTCGATTCGTCCGATGCGCCCTGTCTTCTGCAATTCTCGCAGGTCAAGTTCTGGTCCAAAAAGCCCTTCTGTTTGCCCGAAAACTGCTCCAATCACATCGGGTTTTTCCACAACGCCTTCTATTTCGAATCTAGCAAGTACAACGTACTTAATCGTAAATGTCTGGGATGTTCCCGTAAATATGCACTTCCTGATGATTTATTATTGATTATTTGTTAATCACATAAAGCGAGAGATTTCTCGCAATGATGAGATTTCTAATTTTCTACCAGTTTGATACAATTTAGGTGCAACCTGTCTAATAATATTTATGGTTTACTAATTCGGCAAGTCCCTGCCAAAATCTTGAAAGCAAATGGCAAATAAGTAGTCAGTTTTTTTCTTGCAGTTGCAACCTGAACCTGCTCTGGGTATCGATAGGGCCCAGTTTAAACGCCAATTTTTGAATCGATTAATGCCTTGGAGATTGGATATATCGAAAAAATTGCGGGCGCGATCAGAGGAACCTGCAAAGGCCTTAACCGCCATTTCGCATCCATGTGTGTCACAAAAAAACCACTGTTTTTATTCTGTCTCTTTAATCCTTCAACCTTAAATAATAAGGGGAACAAAAGATAAAGAATCACTGCGGCGATGCTCATGAGTTTACGCTTGAATCCTGAATACAGCGGCCTTCTGCCAAAAATGTCTGATGAGGAATTCGCGGAACTGAAAGCATCAATAAAAGCAGAAGGGCAACATTACCCGATAATTGTGAACGAAGATCTTGAAGTTTTAGATGGACACCACAGATACCAAGCATGCATTGAGCTCGGGATTGAACCCGATTTTGAAGTCCGAAGGTTTGACGATAAGTTGCTTGAGAAAAAATTCGTTATCGAAGCCAACCTGAGGCGTCGCCACCTCAACAATTTTCAACTAGTGGAGCTTGCTGTGCCTTTATTGGAGATAGAGAAAGCGCTGGCAAAGAAAAGGAAGGCCAAGGGCAGCGAAGACGACGGTGATTTACTTATGGGGACAGCGCAGGAGGACATTGAGCCTGAGTTTAAGTCTAAAGCCAACGAGGTTGTGGCTAGAAAAGCCGGAGTTTCAACGCGAACTTTTGAAAAAGGCAAAAAAATTCTTGAGGCAGCAAGCGAGGAAGAAAAGCAAAGGCTTCGTGAAGGGAAAGCAAGCATCACCAAAGTTTACAGCGAAATCAAATCCAGCGAAAACGCGTTACTTGGAAAAGAGATTCCTACAACCATTCAAAAGCCGCTTAGCCCCCGCGAGATTCAAAACATGGCAAAGCTTCAGAGTTTCTTGGAGCTTCTGCAAAAGGATGAGTTGTTCTGTCCTTCATGCGGGAACGCGACGTTTGCCTGCAGCAGATGCCATAAAACCCTGCAAGAGTTATTGAAATCCAAGAACATTCCTGACAATTCGGCTTGAGACAGGCCAAGTAAACTTTTGAACTGCAGAAGAAAACGTTTCTTGTAATCAAATTTTGCAAAACAGTCTTTAAATAACGATTTTTCTTTTTCCAAAAAAGCTTAATTATTCTGTTTCTTCATTAGTAACTGGAGAAGTTTGTAATGGTGCAATCTTATATTTTGCTTAATGTTGAACCTGGCGCAGAGAGCAAAGTGCTGGATCGGCTTAAGGGTCTTGACATTGTATGTGAAGCTTACGTTTCATATGGAGTTTATGATCTTATTATCAAACTCAAGGCCGACACAATGGATGAATTAAAAGATGCGGTTTCACACAAAATACGGACCACCGACCAAGTTAGATCAACGGTGACTCTAATAGTCATTGAACAATAAAGCAAACTCTTTTTCGTTTCAGCCTCAGGAACACTATTCGCTGCTTTCCTCGGCTACAACCCTACGGGCACTTTGCTGCTGGGCATAGGCACAATGGCGTCATAGATACCCACAAATGCACTGAGCACTCAACAGGTCAAAGCTTTTTCCCGAACGCAATAGCCTCGCCGTTTATGTCAGCGCTTACAACTGCATTCATTATCTGTGCAGTTCTGTGTTTCGCAGCTGCCATATGCTACGCGCTTAGAGGCGAAAGAAACGTTCACCGTGAAGCAACCGTCGCTGCAAAACCCGAAGGCACAACGATGAAGCAAGCATATAGCCTAATAACACAAGACATTAGAGAAAGTTAACATATTGTCGATTGATGTTTATGAAAAAAACAGCATTAGCACTGGCGTTAATATTTGCACTCTTAGTATCCACGCTGGCTCTATTTGGCACGCTGCATTTTGGCAGGGCCCAAAGCGGAACAAACGTCACTGGCATAATCTATTCAGATACTACTTGGACGAAAGCCAATAGTCCATACAATTTTACGGGACCTGTTGCTGTAAACGCTAATGCTACCTTAACAATTCAAGCAGGTGTTACCGTAAACATTGGCACATACTATTTGCAAGTAAACGGCGGATTGAATGCCGTCGGCAGCCAAACAAACTTGATTCATATTAATGGAAGTGGAGATGATGACGTAATTGTTTTTGCTCCTATGAGTAATGGTTGGAATCCACAAACGAACTCTGGCTCAATAATTGAAAATGCAATCATGAATTATAACACGGGTTTTGGAATGGACTTTATCTCGATTGACAATGCATCACCTAAAATTAATAATGATACAATAAATTGCGGTGAATTTGATACAGCTATTAGTGTTAACTACGGAGCACCAATAATTTCCAACTGTAGCATAAATGGGAACGGCGGTATTGGAAGTATCGGAATACAACTTTCGGAAACTAACGCTTCGATTTACGACAATACTATTTATGCAACTGACTCAGGTATTTTTTGTCTTACAGACAACTCAACAGTAGTAGGAAACTTGATCATAAACTCAATCGACACAGGGTTGTATGCTGGAATTGGTCCTGCACTGATAGAAAATAATACGATCGTTGAAAATAATGTTGGAGTACAATTAATCCTTGGATCAAACGGAGTTCAATCAAATGCGCTATTATTCAACAATATTCAAAATAACGCTGAATATGATTTTGAATATCAGGATGGTTCAAATTTTTATGCCGCGCATAATTGGTGGGGAACAACTGATTCATCATCGATTAGCCAGACAATTTATGATTTTAGAGACAATTTCAACGAAGGCAATGTAACCTTCATTCCGTTTTTGAATGCGCCCAATACAGAAGCTCCAACTTATGTTAGTGCTAATGCTGGTGTTGGCGGTTCAATTATGCCAGGCGGAGCTGTAAGCATTAATTATGGTGGCAGCCAAAGCTTCACTATAACGCCGAATACCGGTTATAGCATCTTTGATGTAACGATTAATGGAACCTCTATTGGCGCAGTTAGCACCTATAACGTTCAAAACATTTCGGGAGCAACCACAGTCGCAGCAACTTTTGCATCTAACTCAACCCCTACACCAAGTCCAACACCAACTCCCAGCCCTTCGCCCAGTCCAACAGCAAGTCCAACTCCTTCACAAACGCCAACTCCCTCACACACAGTTACGCCTCTCCCAACATCAACTCCAAGTCCAGCATCAACAGCTACACCTAAGTCTACGCCTACCTTAACTCCAATAACTCGATCAACACCTTCTCCGGTACCCACTGTTCAAGAGTTTCCAACGTTGACAATTCTGCCACTTTTTGCCTTAACAATATTGCTATCAATTGTTATTATCCAAAAAAGAATCCCAAAAAATAGCTCTCACTCTTGATTTTGTGAACTTGAGCAATTACGATGTTTTTTCTATTCTGCGAATTGCGTTAACAGTCAGGGTTGTTGGCGCATCATTTGAGGGTTAAGAGATACTCAGTAAGTATGTTCTGGAATTAACATCAATAATGATTGCATTTTCACTTCAGAGTAGAATTGAACTCTCTTATTTTTTGTGAAGCGTTCTCCTTTAGGGGTTGTCCATGTCCGCCGAGCATTATGTCGAAGTCAAAAGTCGAGATT
>JBEKVK010000124.1:0-4965 GCA_049514075.1 Bathyarchaeia archaeon
GAATTCCAGCAATGGCACAGCCTCGGCGAACTTGGCGCGCAGTTGATCGATGGCTGGGCGGCTGTACGGCGCTTCTTCTCCCCTGACTGACCTGCCCCTGATTTCCCGCGCCCAATTAGACGAGATCGCGATCTGCTCCAGCGCGGTGTTGACGTAGCGCCTCGCGTCATGCCAGGTGAATTTGACTTCGGCGTTCTTGCTTAACCGACAGATCATCGTGCCGAGCGTGTCGTATTCTAACGGGTTGTATTTTACAATCTGAGGCAAGCTTCCTTTTTCCTTGTAAGGTCTGCTTATCTCCAAGAAAATGTGGTCGTCTGGAGTTAATTTGCAACTTATTTTCGCTTCGAGCCAATCATGGTAAAAAATTAAGTCTTTCTGTGCTTCAGGCGTTAAAAAGGTTGTTTGACGCATGCCTTTATAGCGTCCAACTCCTTGACCTTTCAATAATTCCGCTGGAATGTTGATGCATGGCAGGCTTATCTTTTCCCAGCCTTCTTCAAGATATTTCCATTTAAGCTGGCTCAAAGTTTCCTTCGCGATGGCTGTGCTTGACACGAACGTTATGAGCGCGCGGTCCCGCGGATTCTGGCAATAATCCCTCAGCCTGCGCAGGTTCGCCTTGTTCGGCAGGTTGGGTTGGTTGGATTAAATTTTAATCCAACCAACCCAACCAACCAACGAAAAAGTTAGAAAAAGTTAGACCTTTTGGTGAAGGTTGCTGGTGTTTACTCGGTTCAGGTTACATATAACATATAAGGTTAAGGTATAGTGTAGTAGTATCGGAATCGAGTAAACACATTCAAACAACAAAAATAGAGCAAAAAATGAAGGAAAAAGGGAAGAAAAGTTACCCTTCGCAAATTGTAATAAACATGGTTATAACCGAAAAAAGTTCAATGTGCTCTATCTCAATATTGAAGCGCGCTCTACGAATTTATTGTTGTTCCAACCAGTTTCTTGACTTCATCATTGTTTTTCCTGCAAACTTTAATTCTAAGGCATCTTCATAGGGACATAGCTCAACACAACGGGCGCAGAGAATACACCGTGATTCGGTAACGTCGCCGCCTTCCCGCTCATAAACGTCAGTAGCCTGTGTAGGACAAACTCGTTTGCAAACGCCGCAACTTGTACACTTCTCTTTATTTTTGACAAGTTTAGTTAAAGCAATTTGTTTGAAGGGCGTAAAGCTGCTGAATAGCGCCGTCAATGCTCCGAGAGGACATATTCTGCACCAGAAGCGCCTGTACGCAATTGATAGAATGGTGACTATGATTAAGATGATGACGTTTAATGATGTTAGATAAAACCCTTCTATCCAGAAAGGACCGTAAGCAATCTGAGTAATGTAAGATAATTTCATCTGGCCCAAAGCAGCCTCAATTGCTATACATAGCGGCCTAGCTGGACAAACAAGGCAGAATGGTTCATTGACGTAACCAGTAATACCTGCTTCAGTACCTTCTGGTCCACCAGGTCTAGTTCCTGGAACCAGTTCAACACCAGCGATGGAATAGGAAGCGAAAATGACACTAAAAATCATAAATGCAGCTATAATAATGTAGCGCGATTGAGAAAGTTTTTTGCTTGTATCGTCAGAAAATTGCCAATGACGGATTCTCAGAGATTTACGAACTCTTGATAACACATCCTGATATAAACCAAGCGGACAAAGCCAACCGCAGTAAAACCTTCCTAAAATAGCTCCTGCTAGAGCTACTAAAGCTAAAACTATCCCCAACTTTTCCAAACCAGAGGTTGAGTAAACCACCTGGTACCCTCGAGAGAGGCTCCAAAACGGGAAAACGTAAGCCTGAAGCTGCCAAAGTGGACAGGTTACGGTTCGACCATTCGGGTAATAACAGGCTAACACAGGAAAGGATATGCCATCAGGAAACTGATTGCCAAGCAAGTTCGCTCCCAAAAGGTTGTCGCGAGGTGAAGGCCCTAAAGGTAAGAAAAGAGGCTGATTGAACGGACCAATAATAAGTCCCATAAACAAAGCGAAGATAATAGCTACTTGAACGAAAAGTCGAAGAGTGCTGACTTTACTTGTTTTGTTACTAGCAAGCTTTAAAACTAGGAAAATTCCAAGAGCAAATAGTATAACGTATATGGGTACCACTATGTAAGGTGAATATTCAACAACAACCACTTTGATAGCCTCCTCAGTTTAATCAATTTTGAAATAGAGAACCCAAACAAGGAAATCAACTCATGCTTCACCAGAATTGGCCCGTGTTTTCAGTTTGATTAGCACTAGTGCCACCATTACTAAAGCAAAGGCAACAGCAGTTGCAATTGCAACTGAGTGTTGGAGATAGAAAGGCAAGTTCGAGTTTCCTAATGAATAATTATAATGCACTAAAGTTGTGCTGCCAGGTAAACCGTTTATGATAAATGTTCCATCTTTCAACAACTTCCAGTCTTTTCCTTCGAGCAGATAATCATAACTCTGAACATTCTTTGTGTGCGTTAAATTAGTCACGACGACGGTCCATTGGCTGTTAGCGTTTTCATTGTAATCACTTTGGTTCAAGCCCAAGTTTATTATTTGTTTACCATTACCTTTGACTACGTAGCTCAAACGTAAGTTTCCAAAAGCGCTAAAATTACCATTAGCGTAGGAAAAAATGGTAATATTCGAATTTTGAGCAGAAATCTTAAACATTGCCAAATTGGCAGACCCGAAAATATGCAGATTTTCAAATACCCACGTATCATTTTCCAAGGTTGCTTTGGTATAGGTTCCGTTAAATGCAAAGCTTACTGTTCCATTTGACACTGGAATATTGAATTGTTCATTGGGACCAAAAGTCTCAACTGTCTGCGCTTGGGAATTTGGCTGAAGACAAAAAGTGGCCAATGAAAGGAGAACAATAATCAGTGCTCCGACTAGCAGCTTACTTTTGCAAAATAGTCTCACGCCGAATTGCCTGCTCCAAGATAATTAATCATGATTAGTTAAAAAGTTTTTCTGAAAAACTAAATGACTTTATTGAGGTATGAATAGGGTCGGAAATGTTGTTTCCCTCAACCCCTTCTTGAATATCCTTTGAAATGTACGTCTTGCGCTATTATCCTATGAGGTGGGTATCCTATTGAGTTATACCGAACTACACTTGACTTAAGACATACATTCTGACCTGAATCGTGCCTTGGTCTTTTTCCTCAGGCACGCAGTATGACCCAAGAACAGACGTTGCCCGCCATTTTGTGTGTGTGCGCGTGTGCGTGTGTGTGCTCGTAGCTAGCGAACTGAGCAAATAAAAATCCACTACTTCTCCTTTTTGACATACACAACTCTGTCTGTTCCGTGTGTGTGCGTCGATATACATAGAGGTAAGTGAGTAAAGTAGTAGTAAGGAAGTAAGTAAGGCAGTACATTAGTTAGTAAGTTGGTTGGTTGGTTGGTTGGATTAAATTTTAATTTTTTTCCCAGGGAAGCCGCCGAATTTCATAAGCGCCCATTTGATTAACGCCTATACTGATTTTTCTTCCGACTTAGGAAAAAGTTTTGATTATTTGGGTAGTTTATTAAAGACTGCACATTCTAAGCATTGTTTTGTTTCACATATATCACCTGTGAATGGGCAGCTGCGAAATATTTTTGGAAGATACTCGTTTAGTGCTCTATTCTCTACTGAATCAAAATCCAGCTTCGCATTGCTTAGAAGTGTACGAATTTCATCTGTAGTTTTCTGGGTCATTTTAAATTTAACTCCGCCTGTTTTGATTTGCATGATTCTCTCTTTCCCCTCAAAAGAAGTATGGAAGCCTTCCCTTCTCCCGCGCTTTTCTCCTTGAACAAGAAAAAGCAAAGAAAACATATAAGCCGTATTTCCAAAAACGTAACATATCAAAACCACAAAACGAAAGATTAAACCTGAATTATCTTTCAAAGCGTTATTGTGGGGACAGTCACGACTAATCAGCTGAAAGTTTGCAAAAAATTGTTGGGCGACGTCTACGATTTTTATGATGTCTGCCGTTGTTGAGTTTTGTATGATTTTAGGGGTGTTTGTTCTTTTGGTTTGTGTCTGTTTTTTAGTTGTTTTGAGGCAGGCCGTGAGGTGAATTGGTTTTTTGTCGAACGCACTATCAA
Organism: Bathyarchaeia archaeon; assembly: GCA_049514075.1. Classification (GTDB taxonomy): domain Archaea; phylum Thermoproteota; class Bathyarchaeia; order Bathyarchaeales; family Bathycorpusculaceae; genus Bathycorpusculum. The sequence continues at coordinate 4,109 of JBEKVK010000124.1, forward strand.
TGGTTTGGTTAATTGACGAACTGCGTTTCACTAATATTCTTTTATAATTAATATCGTGGCAAGGTAGCGTGCTTATATGTCGTCAGGTTTTCGTCTTAAGTTTTTGACGGCTATAATTGTGAAGATTGAAATGATTTCGGGAACCGTTATGCCAATGGCAAGCACAGATCCTAATGATGTTGCTGACGTCGTTGAAGGTAATAAGAATTGTACTGTCACTTGTGAAACTACGTTTTCGAGATTTGTGTCGAAGCTCGTTATGAACCAAACGTAGAAGTTATTAGCGTCTTGTGTGTAGCCCTGGTCAGAGGTCTTCTGGCCGTTTATGTATACGACTGGGCTTACCCCGTAGGAAATGTCGCTTTTTGGAATAGTCATGTTGCCAAGACCCGCGGTTCCCTTTGGTCCTGTTATTGTGAAGGAAATTGTGGTTATTTTTGGTTGGTTTGATGTGATTACGGCGTTGGATATCTGTGAACTGGTTACGTTTCCGCTGATGGCAAGGTCAACTATAGCACCACTACCTAACGTCACTGGAACAGTTGTTGCTGACGGAGTTGGATTAGGTGATGGCGTTGGTGTCGGAGTTGGGGTTGGGGTGGAAGCTGGAGTGGGAGTTGGCGTTGGAGATGGCGATGGAGTAGGAATAGGTGTGGGCGGTGAAGTTGATGTTGGTGTGGGGGTTGGGGTTGGAGTTGGTGTTGGTGTGGGGGTTGGTGTTGGAGTTGGTGTTGGAGTTGGTGTTGGAGTTGGTGTTGGAGTTGGTGTTGGAGTTGGTGTTGGAGTTGGTGTTGGAGTTGGTGTTGGAGTTGGAGTTGGTGTTGGTGTGGGGGTTGGGGTTGGCGTCGGAGATGGTT
>JBEKVK010000125.1:0-4921 GCA_049514075.1 Bathyarchaeia archaeon
GGGGTCGAGCAGCCAACTTCTTTATGCACCGCCTCGCCAAGTTGGAAGAAGAAACAGCCAAAAACGCCACGCTTGTCGTGACAATAAGCAATTATTCTCTGGAAAAAATAAAAGAGCACTACAGACTTGACCCATCGAAAGTTAGAATCGTTCCGAACGGAGTTGACCCTGAGAAATTTAAGCCTCAAGCAGACCTTGCTGCAGCTAGGCTAAAGTTTGGGTTAGGTGATGAACCGTGCGTGCTTTTCGTTGGCAGCTTGATACCGCGGAAAGGCCTGCCTTTTCTGGTTGAAGCAGCTGAGAAAGTCATCAAAGTCCATAAGGAAACCAAATTTCTGATTGCCGGAGAAGGACCATTAAGACGTGAGCTTCAAAACGCCGTAGACTCCGCGTGTCTTTCCAACAACTTCAAGTTTCTAGGCAACCTTAGCGACGAAATGCTAGCGGTTGCATACAATTGCGCTGACGTTTTTGTTTTGCCGTCGATCCAAGAAGGGCAAGGTATAGTGCTGCTTGAAGCACAGGCGTCAGCTGTACCCGTCGTCGCTTTCAACATAGGTGGAGTCAACGAAGCCGTGCGGGATAGAGAAACAGGTTTGCTAGCTGCGCCTGGAAACCCCGATGATTTGGCTGGGGCCGTTTCTAGATTGCTGTCCGACAAGGGTCTGCGCGAAAGAATGGGTTCGAACGCGAGAAAGTTTGTTGCTGAAAACTTTACGTGGGAATTGTGTGCTCAAAGGATGCTTGGGGTTTATAATGAATCGCTGGGAATATGAACGTTAACCGACTTGGCAAGCCTTAAAAAGTCGTCGTCGCTCATCCGTTCCGTTCTTAGGTAACAGCTAATTCTCTGTTCGCTCAGCCCAAAGGCCTACTTCTACTTGTATGCTGAAAGGTACTCAAGTTTCATTCCGCGTCGGACCAAGTCAGGGAGATCCTCTATGCTTCCGATGCTGGCGTCAATGTTGCGGTGGATTGGGTGGCTCCACATTCCTTCTGGCGCAAGGTTAAACTGTAAGGGGACTTCGACGTTGGCACCGTATTTTTTGCTGAAATTTTTGATTAATCTGCCTTCCCTGCAAGCGTGATGGGCTGACGTGTAACTGTTAAGGAGGCCTGAAGAGCCGAAGGCGCCAATTCCATGCCAAACCGCCGCGTTTTCAGGGGAACCTATTGAGTAAAGGAAGAATTGTGGGGAAGAAGGCGTCTCTGCAAAGTTGTAGTCTGAAAGTTTTTCTCCTGGCACCGCGAAGCTGTCGTCACAGTAAGCAACCGCAACATCTTCTTCGTCCATGGCGTTAGGGTAAAGTTTAGTGGTTTTGTATTTTACAGTTACGTCAAGGAGTTTGTTGTTTTCAAAATGTATTTTGCCTCGGGCTGCCCGTTTGGAGCCGTAGCCCTTTGTTGAATGAGGAATTGTGAGAAGGGTCGTGCGGTTCGCCATGCTTCTGCCCATGCAAGTGTATGCTTCGTTGACTGCCTCGTAGTCACGGTGGCTTTCGCCGATAATGTGGTGAAGCAACCCATCTTTACTCTCGGTCTTCAAAGTTGAAAGAGGCATACGCAACGAATACAGTGAAAGGTTCATACCGAAAAACTTGGATAGAGGCTCAAGCTGCTGGTACTTTACTGAATCAACAAAATCAAGGTAGGAGCCGTCGGAAGCTTTGAGGCAGCTATTTATCAGCTCTGTTTCGCACTTCGAAATCAATGATCCATCATATTTTTTTGCGTAAGCTTCATCAATCTTAAGGCCGTCAGTTTTGACATAAGCCGCTGGAAACGCGCTTTGTCCACTATCAACGATTGATTGTTTGAGCGGGTTCATCGAGTAGCGGTCCGCTTCAACGTCATCAGTGTTCAACAAGAAAGGAACAATATAGCCTTCAGTCGGCTTTTTTACACGCTCGCAAATCTGAATGATGTCGTCGCGGTCTGGTTCATGCAGCCCGACCATGTCAAAGTAGTTCGCAGTGGCCTCGAGCAGTCGGGTCCCGATGATTCCTTGTACTTCCTCAACAGTCAAATGGGGGTTCGTATATTCGACGGAACCTCTCAAAAAGAACTTGTTCCCCGTAAACTGTTCGCTGACCTTTCTGCCGTTAACATAACGGAATAGAGCTACCTGTCTGCTCCATGTTTCCTCCTTGAAAGCAGAAAGCCTCTTGACTAAAACCTTCACGGCTGACATGGAGCTTTTTAGAAAATCTTCAACTAAAGCCTTACTGTTATCTTCACACATCAAGATTTATCCTCGTTCTAAAGATTCAGCCATGTATATACAATTTTTTGCCACAACTTCACCTAAAAACATCCTTGAAACAGAAAAATCTTCCTTAAAGCCGACACTGAAAAGCATGCTTGCGAGAGTTGTCTCCTTTCTTGGAAGAACAAGGTAGACACTTTTCCCCGCCAAATTGGATAAAACTTCTTTAAGAAGCATAATGGCAACGTCAACCTTGCCTTTTTGGCACATCAGCGGTCCAACCCAAGCCCTTTTATCTATAACAGTAGCAGCAGCGTACCCCAGAACCCTTTTAGACTCGGACTTGAAGAAGCTTAAGTTGCCTTCTTCCAAAATGATGGATTCAAGCAGTTTCCGTCTGTCCCCTCCAAATAATCTAGTATCAAAACTCTCAATTTCCTCAATCTGTTGCTTTCCTATAGTCGGCAACCCTGCAGAAGGCATTGAATCTAAAAATTCCGTATGCAAAACCGAAAAGTCCTCATCAGCTTTGAATCCCAATTTAGCGTAGAAGCCGTTAAGCGTTGGCTCAGCGTAAAGTCCGATGGTTTCAACGCCCTTTGCTTGAAGATAGTCTATTGCGTGTTTTACGAGAAGATTCCCAGCGCCCTTGTTTCTGTATTTCTCGGTAACTATCAGGTTCCCGAACCAGGCTACCTTGCCGAAGCTGATGCTGGTCGCTATTCCTACTCGTTCCCTTCCGTGAAAAGCAACGAAGCAGCCTTCAGGTTCAAGATTTGTCATAAACTTGAAGTCTTCTTCGGACATGTTCCAGTTCATAGTGTTCGCAAGTTTAGTCGCAAATTCAAAATCGGAGTGGCTCATCAGGAGCTTTACACTAAACATAAAAAATACAGAGCACCCTCAAAGAAATAAGGATTAGCAAACCCAAACTTGAAAGTTTTAGACAAGTGCTATGTCGAATGATTTTTCTTGTTCTTCCCAAAGGTGTAGGTGTGCTCCTGTCTTCTTAACAGTTTGAATAGTTCTCCGTTAGTCACTGACAAGAGGAGGGCTTGCTCATTTAGGTGGTGATCGCTAAAGGAAAGAACGCCGTCCTGCTTTAGCACTCTGTGAATCTCGTTTAAAACCGCGGTTTGATCCTCCAAATCGTGGAAGACATCGTACAGTAGCACTGCGTCTAAGCTTTGATCGGGCAATCCAGTTGGGCAATCGGAAAGGATTGTTTCCACGTTTTTCAAACCGTTCTTCGCAACAATGTTTTTAACCATTTTTATTGCAAGAGGAGTGGCGTCAAGAGCATATAGTTTTCCTGTTTCTCCGATCATTTTGGATGCTGGGAACACATAGCCGCCTGGCCCGCAGCCGTAGTCGAGCACGTGAAAGCCTTGTTTTAGCTGCACTTCTTTCAATATGTCCGCTCGTGGGTGGCGGGAATCTCGAATTTTGAATTCTAAAGCCATCAGCTTAAACCAAATGTTTGACATAAATGGTCACCGACTCCTTGATATTACGGCTTTTTTTAAGCCGCCTGTGATTTCGTTTTTGAGATCTTCAAAAGATTCGCTGAGGAGCTTCGCATTTTCTTTTGACATGCCTTGAGCAACGAGTTGTTTCTCAAATGCTCCTCTTGTCTTGCGCACTCGGTACCCTAACGTCAAGTACATCCACGTCAAACTTAACGACAAACGGGCAATGTAAGGCGTTGACTTCACCGCCGCTGAAACAATTGTTTTAGTTTCACTCATAATTAATTCCTCAAAGAGAAAAAAGGAAGCTACTCGTCTTCTGCTCCTTTTTCTGGATGAAAGTGGCTGAACCTGCCTCCGCCTGCGTTTCTGAAGATTTGTCCGATGTTAGTGAATGTCTGCATGTATTCCTGTGTCAGTTTTACCGCAACTTCGTCTGGGAGTCCGCCGGCTTTAAGTTCCTTGTAGTAGGCAGCAGCTGCTTTGCCCATGTTTTTTCCTGCTTCTTCAGAGAAAACACTGCTCATTATGCTTTTGATCATTGTAGGAACTTCGGTGGAAACGACGCTGAGTAGCTCCTTTACATTTTCTGGATCCATGCGTTTTTCTTTTCTTTCTTCCTTTGACATGTTTTTTCATCTCTGGAACATTAATGGACTGGTCACCTGAGTTAGGTGTTCTGTGCAAAAGTGACCACGCGCCTGGTCAGTCCTTTTGTGTTAAATCGTACGTTGGAGTTTTCCCTTCATTCTTTACGAGAATCCCTTGATCCTGAAGTTTGATAACTCTTTCTCGCACAATGCGTCGGCTTGCCTTCCCGCGCATAGACGTGACCTGCCGCGTAATCGCTGAGATGTTTAGTGCGCCTTTCACGGCTAACGCTTGAATTATGCATCTTGAAATTTCATCTTGAGCGATCAAATTTCTCTTCAGATAAACCTCGGCGTTTTTAAGTCGAGCAGCGATTTTAAGAGGTTCACCATACATGCCTATGCCCACCCTCGTCAGCCTCAAAGCCGCGGTCAAGCCCTCGAACTCGGGCTTCTCAACAATAAGCTCCTCAAGCAAGTCAAGGCGGCGAAGAATCTGGTCTAGTTTTTTGCCTAGTTCCTCAACGTTGGTTTGGGAATCTTTACTGTCGCTACTCAAATAAGCCCCTGCTTACTCAAGCGGAATTGCGAAGGTTTAGTATTTAAGTTATTAACTCAAAGCCCATAATTTTTGTGAAGAAAAACTTAACACCCCT
>JBEKVK010000126.1:0-4919 GCA_049514075.1 Bathyarchaeia archaeon
GATACCTGAAAGGCTTTTGCAACGGCGTGCTCCATTAAGCCCTCTTGAAGACCTGTACGCATCTCGCCTGTGAAAATTTTGACCAGGTACTTGACTTCAACCGGAGTAGCTTGGCTAAGCAACGCGGTGATTAGGTGTTCTTTTCGGTTTCTTGCGCCTGTTCCGGAGGTTTGAGCGATTGCTTCCAGGGCCCGTTTAACTTCGGCTATGGTCAGCGAGGTTTCGGTTAGCTGGGTTTGCTTTTTGGTTTTTGTTTTTTCGAGAACAGTTTTTGTTGCTGAGCCAATGTCGCCTGTGCTTGCCATCGCTTGGCGAAAAAGGTTCCAGTCGAATTCACTGACGCACTCGAGAACTTGAGTCAGAGTTGACCAGTTGACGTCAAGCGTTTTTTGGCTGAATTTGGGGAAAGCTCTTCCAACCATCATGTTCGTGGCGGATTCAATCTCTCCCTTGTCAAGCGTTCGTAGGAAGTTTGCAGCTAAATCTATGATTTCAAGCCGTTTCTTGGTGGCTTCAACTTTTTCAAGCAGTTCGGACAGAGATTTGAAAGATGCAGGCATAACTTGAACCTAAAATGCTATATCAAAAGGAATCTTTTCGCTGCTTATTTAATTGTTCATTAGGCAGTTGAAGCGACCCCGTTTGATTATGTCTGCTTCTTTTCGGTCAACCACAAAACTAATAACTGAACACTGATGCCTACAGCTGAATGGGAAAAGCAACGAAAACTAGCCGCTTAAGAGAAAAAACGCTTGCAGAAATAAAACATTCTAAGCAAACAACATTTGACAACTTGCCCACTACAAAAGAAAACCCCTCGAAACCCCAAAACAATAAGCAAATAATAATTTTAGAGATTGACAATGAAACCAAAGAAGATGATTTGATTCTTAAAATTGCTTTTCGGTTGGTTCCCTCTAGAGCATTCTTTTCAAAAGTGTTTGTGGAGCTGTTTTTTGATGGGCAAAAAGTGCATTGCTGCTCTGTTCGTATCCCGCAGGGTGCACTTTCAGCTGATGAGCTTGAATGGTCCAGGGCTTTAGATATGAGGGGAATTGAGGCCGGGCAGCATATCATTCGGGCTGAAATGTTTGAGCTTTGGGATTCCGAAGAAAAACTCACCGTCGTCTCCAAAGAAGTAACCATAAATTACGTTCCCGTCCGCAAGCAAGATAGATACATAAAAATTCCAACGGTGAAAAAACTTGCAGGTGAAGACTTAAAAGTTGTTTCGGAGCCTACAAGAGACGTTTACCGGGAAATTGAAAAAGAACAAAAAGAAGAATTATTGAACAAACGAGACGAATGGTAAATGTGTTCAAAGACTTGACCAATTTGCGGCATGGCAAAATATAATATCTTCTTCGTTTGAAAGGTGTTAGTTCTCGAGGAGAGAGGCAAGATTAAACCGCTGAACCAAATAACCAAAGATCGCTTAGTTGTCATAGGACTGCTAGCCTTGGAAGTGGGATTCGTTTACAATGTGGTAGTTAATTTTTACCATTACTTAGTTAAAGGAATGCTCTACAACTTGGTGCTTGGAATTCTAGCAACTCTCGGAACCTTAGTTTTATTTGTGTACTTAATCGTAATTTTGGTAAGCTATCTTGACAAAAGAAAAGTCTTAAAAAGCTTCCAAAAATAAAAAACAAAAAAAGAAAAATTGCGTTGTTGGCTCAGTGCTATCAGGAGAATATTGAGAAGGATGATTCGCCTTCGGGCTCTTTTTGTTTGTCGTTGAATTCCTTGATTCTTTTGTTAAGCTCTTCCACTTCTTTGGTGTTGCCTAAAGCTTTTTGGCTGTCCCGTGCTTGTTCAAGCGCGCTGACTCCATATCGGTCAAATCCCTTTCCGAAAGCTACATCTGCAGATTTCATGAAGAGCTCCGTAGATTTCTGATAGTCTTTTAGTTGGAAGCTGCATTCACCAGCTTTATAGTTCATTTCGGCTGAGCCAAAGTAGTTTTGTCCTTTGTAGTACAGGTCCGCCACTTTCATGAAAAGGTCGCGGGCTTCGGCGTAGTTGCCGTTTTCCATTAACGCGTTTGCGTCTTTGTGAAGCTTAATTGGATCGTCTCTTATGCTCATGACTTATCACAGGCAATATTCTACTGGAACTTCCATTTAGATTTTCCCCTTAGGCATGGCTGCTCATAAAAAGCAAACGCAAAATTTTAAGCGGCAACATCCTAATTGGACGATGTTCATAAAATACGAGATCCTCTTTTTAAAATAAACTTCCCATTCTATAGACAAACCAACATAAATTGATCGAAAATTTCAATCACAAAAATGCACCACTCAGAGAAACGGTTTTTATCCTTCCTCAGGCATTAGAAGCATGGAAACTAATTGTGCGGGTGACATAATGCATTCTCTCAAAATTGTTGTTGCGACTTTCTTGATATTAACGATTCTTTTTGGAGTTGGAACCTGTTTTGCGATCACTTACGGGCCCACTAATGGTTATGTGCAATACAGTATTACTGCAAGCGGCAAAGCTGACTATTTCCAACCTGTAAGCGGCATCATAAATGAGTCTGTCCAACCAACGGGCCAAACAGGATTTGTAAACCTCGTATTAGACTTATCTTCAACGAAAGCAAACTTTACTTACTCCAAAGATGTTAATGCTACTTCTCTGCTAGAAATCTTCCCATACGTCCCTGCAATAACAAACCAGTCATTATCTTATCAAACTCAAGGAATCTCCATCAGCGCGAACCTAATTAATGCAGGTCAAACGGCAGTCACCTTTAACGGCACAACTTACCAAGCAACCAAATATTTAATCTCCTTCTCTGCGGCAAACTCTTCCAATGCCTTGTCGTTTTCAGGAAATGGCAGTATAATCAGCTTGCCTTCCGGCTTAATTGACACAGTTCAACTCTCGCTGAATCAAACTGCTTCAATCAATGCGACCCTTTTATCAACAAATCTTTCACTCAACGCTCCATCAGGCGACATCAACCCTGTAGGAGCCTCAGTGCTCGGCTTAGCCTTGGCAGCGGCAGTTGCAATTGCAGCTCCAACAATATACACGAGAGAGAAGAAGAAAAAACACGAAGATCCTTCTCAGGTCGATGAAAATAAAACTGGCCAAGAAAGTGATGTAAAACAAGAGAGCGAGGATGAGAACAAGCCTTCTTATTGGGTTGACTAATATTGAGTGATGCAAAAATCGGTTGCTTAGCAGCAAACATAAAAGCTTAGGTGGAAGCGTTACGGCTAATTCTTCGGGGGTAATTGAGCTCAATAAAGCGGTGAAAGATTATGGCAGCAACAGGCGGATTGGCCCGGCGAATCTCACGATTAGCAAAGGGGAAATTGTGGGGTTTCTGGGTCCCAACGGATCGGGTAAAACAACTTGCATCAGGTTAATCTTAGGTTTAATCAGGCCGACCTCAGGCACAGTGAAAGTCAACGGATTTGACCCAATTACAAATCACGTTGAAGCATTAAGACATGTAGCGTATTCTCCTGAGTTGCCTAACATACAGACTTTTCTAAGCCCAAGAGAACTTCTTAATTTAATTTCCCATGAACTCTCTTTCCCCGACAATGCCAACAGAAGCAGCGAGATAGACCAAGTGATTGAACTGGTCGGTTTACATGACTACGCCGACACGAAGGTAGGAAAACTTAGCAAAGGGATGATTCAAAGACTAAGCGTTGCCCAAGCGTTGGTTGGCTCGCCAGAAACTTTAATTCTGGATGAACCAATGATCGGTCTAGATCCTGCTGGAGTTGTTCATTTTAGAGATGTTTTCAGGGACTTCGCCGCCCATGGGAAAGGAACAGTCTTTATGTCTTCACATATTATGAGCGAAGTGGAGTCGCTTTGTACCTCAGTAGCGATGATCCACCATGGAAAAATACTGTTCAAAGGGTCAGTAGATGAAGTAGTGGGAAAAGTGTTAGATTACTCTCTTGTTGAGCTGGAAACTAGCCCTTTGATGCCTCAAACGATCCAACAGTTAAAAGAGATTTCTGGAATAACCCAAATTAACGTGGCAGACAGCGGAAAAGGAGATGCGGTCGCTATCGAAATTACAGTGTGTGAACGCGACCATGACATTAGACCAGAAATCGCGGATATCGTAGTCAAGTCAGGCGCCAAACTCTACACTATCAAGCATGGTGAAAATATGCTTGAAAAGGCTTACATTGAAGCGCTTAAAGAGACAAAAGGTGGCAAACCCTGAAACGCGCTGAAGTCATTTACACTTTTGCTCGGTACGAAATCAAGCGTGCCATCGCACGAAAAAAAGTTTTGGCTCTAGTCGCTTTCACTATACTTTTGAGCGTACTACCATATTATGCGTTGTCACAAGCAGGAACTACCCTAGTCCCTACAATCGTCTACCCATATCTTTGGGTTTTTGCAATACTATTGGTTGGCCCTCTTTTCTTAAACTTCACAGCAATCCTGATAGCTGCAGGGTCAATGTCAGAAGAATACGAGCAAGGCACTGCCGAACTTCTTTTATCAAAGCCAGTGAGACGAAGCGACTATATCGCTGGTAAATTCCTCGGGGGGTATGTTCTGTTTCTTTTTATTTTAGCTTTAACTCTTGTGCTATCCATTTCATCCGCTTTCACTTTTTTTGGCGTCCAAAACAACCTTTACTTAAGTCCCGGATTATTCATAGCTCAAGCCTTTAGTTCACTATTATTCTTTTCTTTGGCGTTCATGCTTGGAGAACTAATCAGACGCTCTTCCCTTGCCTACATTTTCTCGTCAGCAGTTTTCTTTTCAAGTTACATCATAAGCGTTTTTTTGAGCGCAATCTTTAGGGCAACGGGCAAAGTGGTCTACAAAACCGTTCAAATGTATCTTCCAACTTCGGCTGCAAGTTCGCTTCCTATTCAATATGCTTTACCGAGGCTTCCGCCGACTGTGTCAACAGCCCTTACTTT
>JBEKVK010000127.1:0-4846 GCA_049514075.1 Bathyarchaeia archaeon
TCTTGTCCAAGCTTTCCAGCAACTGTTTGATGAATCATGGCGTAACTCAAGTGATTTAGAAACCCGGGTCCGTGAACTAGTGTTATCTGGGATACGTGAGTTCCACTGTTAAACAGGCTCATATTCGTGTGGCAATGGAGCGAGCGAAATCAAGAACAGGTGGAATTGCTTAGGATATCTTGTTTTAATTCTAAGAAATCAACTGCATTTATTGCCCATAGTCGGAGTGCGCGCAGAGACTTCATTCAACGACTTAACGCCTCAACGCACTAATATAATTAAGAGGGCAAAGTCCCTAAAGCCAGAGTTGCTAATAGAGAAACTAACGCCCACTTAGTTGCGATACTCATGTCGTTATTACCAAGAACTCAAGCGTAGCATTGCGCCGCTAGCTGCTAGTGTGACTAGCCCATTGTTAAATCATCGACTGCCTTTACAGAGGTTATGCAGCCAATTGACTCTAAGGAGGAGGTAAAGCAGACGCGAGAAAAGCGTAACCTTATGCCTGCGCCTGCGAACGGTGTCTTTTTTCCAGATGGTTTTCAGTGGGGTGTATCAACTTCTGCTTATCAAATAGAGGGCGCTTGGAACGAGGATGGAAAAGGGGAATCGATTTGGGATCGCTTCTCTCACACTGCCGGAAACATCAAAAATGGCGATACGGGAGATGTGGCGTGCGATCATTATCACCGCTACAAAGAAGACGTAGCTTTGATGAAAGAGTTGGGTGTGCAGACTTATCGGTTTTCGGTATCTTGGTCCCGTGTGCTTCCCACTGGAAAAGGTGCTGTCAACAAGATTGGCCTCAACTTCTACAAGAATCTAGTAGATGATCTCTTGAAGAACGGAATCGAACCTTGGGTTTGTCTGTACCATTATGACCTGCCTCAGGCTCTGCAGGATGAAGGAGGATGGGCAAACCGGAATATCATCGGGCATTTTGCAGATTACGCTGAACTTATGAGTCGCGAGTTAGGTGACAAGGTCCGACATTGGGTAATCCTTAACGAGCCCAGATTTTGCGCGCTTACTGCGCCGGGCGCTGAAAACTTGGAATTATACCTTAAAGTCTCGCACAATTTGCAGCTTGCTCAAGGAAAGGCCGTTCAAGTCTTGCGGGATGTTAGCCGGAACTTCCAGATAGGTACAATCGTAGACTTTGACCCGGTGCATCCGATCAGTGATGCTGAAAATGATCGGAAGGCCGCTGACAATCTTGATGAGAAACTTCATCGCTGGTACATCGATCCGTTGTTTAAGGGAGCATATCCGCCTCTGGCACGAAAGATTGGGTTGAAACCTGATCAGCAAGATTTGGACTTGATCAAGCAGCCCCTGGACTTTTTGGGTGTGAACTGTTACATGCGTTTTCTTGTAACTCATGACCCTTCAGTTCCTGTTACTGAAGCTAGGTGGGTTAAGAAGAGGACGCCCACGACAGAGATGGGCTGGGAAATCTATCCGGACGGGTTGTATGAAGTGCTGATGCGCTTACACAAGGATTATGGTAATCCAAAGCTTTACGTCACCGAGAACGGGGTTGCCTTCGAAGATAACGTGACGAAGGAAGGCAGCGTCCAAGACGACGATCGGATCGTTTTCCTTCGTGATCATCTCATCTCTGTGTATCGAGCCATCAAGGGAGGGGTAAAGGTCAAAGGATATTCCGTGTGGTCGTTCATCGATAACTTCGAGTGGTCTAATGGCTACAGCCCGCGGTTCGGGCTCGTTCACAACGACTATCAGACCCAGAAGCGGACCCCAAAGAAGAGTTACTACTGGTACAAGCAGGTGATCGCAAACAACGGCTTTACTTCTAGACAGCCCTGTTTATCCCCCCTCCCACTTGTTTTTTCATCTATGTGAGGTTGCTTTGTGATGTTGCATTGTAAGTCTTCGATTTTGTAGAACAATCGAGCTGAACCGAATCAATGCATGCAATGATTGGGCAAAGCCTTCCTTGGCTGTAAGCACAAAATAATCTATTTATTCATAGTGAACAACATTCTGTGGTCTACGATGCATTTTGTGGCCTTTAGTCGACCCAGTATTTTTTGCTATAGCCATTGCTGCAATTACCGCATCAGTATAATCGTCCATTTCATTCTGAGGCCAAAAGTCAGCGGATTCAAACCACCTCGTTTGTGATAGCAATGTTTCATGTGTGAGAAACTCGATAAGCTTTGTAGCATTATCTTGGGTAATCCCGCGAATTATTAATTGTCCAGTTTGCAATTTTGTTTTGCTCATTTTAATCACTTACAGATTGATTCTAAATTATCATTTTGTAATTATAGCAACTTCAGTTTAAAAAATATGTGCACCATAAAAATCAGAAAGCTATCAGTCTACACTCCCAGGTAAAAGGTATCTGATTGCTGCAAAGGCCCTTGAAGAATTTAGGCGGGGAGGTTAGAGTTTGCGGAAGTGCGTGAAGATGGCGAACCATCCAGCAGTTCCCTCTGAACCTGCCCGATCAAGCAAACGGTTTACTTTTTTTAAACCTAACGTATTCAAGATACATAAAAATCGCCGAAGTGCAAACTTGCCCGATCACTCTATATTCTTGGGCCAAAGGCTTGCCGCCGTCGAGAGGGTAGAGGATAAGTCAAGCCACAGATCAAATTACTCAGTTCATATGTCCTGATTATAAGGCATTTAGAAATTTCTTGCTTTCTTTTGTCTTTTAGCGAAGTTTTTTCTGATCGCAAAGTAACAAAGGCTTTTGTTGGTCCGGTATATGGAATAGATGTTGTCGAGTGCATATTCTACTCTCTTATCTTGCTCAAGTCCAAGTTGCAGCAGCAATTTGAGGGTCAACGAATTCTGAATGATGCCTAAATGTCTATAGCAAATCAGCTTGGGCGCCAGTTCGTCTTTGTATTTTTGGGCCGCTTCAAATTCCAGATCGCGATCTTCGGTTGAAAAAACATATTGACTTTGTAACTCGTACTCTTTGCCAGAGCTTTGAAGTGCCGGCCATTTCAAATTTAGATGTTGGAAAAGAAAGCTGAGTGCTTTCTGAACAGAATTTTCCTGAAGAGATGCGCCTAAATCGTGTAGTTTTTCGAGTTGATTGGCTGTTGCAAGAACTGTGTCTTCCCATGAACCGTCTTCATTTTGAGCGCTTTGGATACGCTGTGCAAGTTTCTTTATTTCCCCGGAATCGTTTTCATCGTCCCATCTATAAATGATCGACTTAATCAGCAGAGAATAATAATCATGTTCACCCGCTAATTGTTCAGCGATATTTTGAAGCTTCTTACTTGCAATCAAACTATTCAGCACCTTAGTGCGCTTGAATGCTGACAAAATGTCGTATGTCATTTTTGTCGAGTTTTGCCACAAACCGTTGCCTTTTTGCCTTGACAAGATTGCGGTTGTTTCAGGAAGCAATATTCGAGAAGCAATTTCGACTGGCAAATCTCGCAACAAAAAGTAGCTTTTTGTTTTGACGATATTGTGGAACTCCTTTTTTTGAGCCTGATAGAATTCTTCGGAAAAACACGAATATTTTTTTGACATCATCAAAGGAATTAAACCGGCAACAGTACAGCGAAGCAAAGTTACATCACTTTATTTTTGACCCTCTTGCTTGAGGTTATATTTATTTATTCTAGAAATAGGTCTTTCTGTTCTATAATTTCTAATGTAGTTCTTGAGTGGCTTTGATTTGGTGTCGAAACACGAATAGTTCAAGTTGAAAGATTTATTTTGCTTGCCAAGATTAGAACCTGCCTTGTCAAGAACTCAGCTAATCGTTCTGGACCAACACACGCTCTTTTGTGTTTAGCAACATGGTTCCTTATCGCAATGTTCATTGCCTTCAAATCAGGCAAAACCAAGATTTCGGAGTCGCATATGCATCTAACAATGGGCATGCTTCTTTTATGGACAGTAACTCTCTTTTGGCTATCTTGAGTAAAAGAAAAGTTGATATTCTGAATACTTTTTTTTGACACGGCAACCCACTCATGGCTCTGTCAAAGCCTAACTGATTACCTCTTAATCCATCATCGCATATAAGAAGTAGTGATAGGCAATATACTACCACAAAACAGAGTGCCAGAAACGTCGTCATAAGCTGACTGCATTTCACCGTGCAGACGCGACGTTTACTCATCTACTCCATCTTTTTCTTAATGCATTCTGATTTCAACACAAAATTTCGCGATCTTTCTACAGGGAGCTAGTTATTTGAAAAGTCTCAGCAAACAAGGGTTTTTGGAAATAAAAGAAAAAAGTAAGCATTGCTCTCTTTTACATCATTGGCATGATTTCAAGGACTTCAATGCTTGTTTTCGGCATCATATAATGCGGGTGGTTCGCGATTATCGCTTTCACGCCTTCCATGTCTTCTGCTTGCACAATTGAGTAACCTGCCACTTCGGTCTTCCCCTTAGAGCTGCCTTTTTTGGTAAAATTCATTCCGTTTCCCACCATGTTTCCATTGTCGACAATTGATTTCCCACATTGCTTAAACCACGTAAGCCAAGGTTCCATTCCTTTCTTGATTTCCTCGGGACTTCTCGCTTTCATTTGAGCTTCGACAGCGGTCGCTGGTGCCATGTATAAAATCAAAAATTTCTTCAAAACAAATCACCACTAGATTTTTAATCAAAACGTGTTTTTATCTTTATCGTTAAAATCCAAACCTGCGTATACTGAGGGAGCAAACATTCCTTCTCTTTATTTTTCTAAAGACGTTCAGAACTATCAAAAAGGTTAGGCACGTTTTTTAGTGCTAACTATGCTAATTACGTCCCTGTCTTTTAGGATGGCTTCTTCACCTATTCTTCTCTTGTCTCGGGCGTCAACAGCGTAAAGAAAGTTTTCTCCAAGGTCT
>JBEKVK010000128.1:0-5058 GCA_049514075.1 Bathyarchaeia archaeon
TATGATTACGATAACAACTACTGCAAGGGCTATCATGTATGTAGTTTTCATTTTCTTACCTCTATTTTACAAGCGACAATGTAGATTCTGTTGTTATATCGATTCCCAATATAATTTATATAAACTATATAGACAGAAAAAACAGGATAAAACACTATAATCGACTGAAAAATAGTGGATCCAACCGCTAAGCTGCACGGGAAAAAAGGAAGTCGCGACAATCTGCTATGCCCTTCATGGCGTTTCCATAGATTTTGGGGTAATATTCAAAAGAGACGTTTGGACAGTTCATTAGAACAATGGTACCGATTCTTAACGTTAATTGGGAGAGCCTTCCATCAGAATATGACTTTAGCGGACGCGACGCAGACGTTATATTCACGTTTGACGGGTTAAAACGAAGAACCGGATTGCATCCTGAAACGTTATCCCGTATCCTTACGCGGCTTGAGCAAGATGGCATTGTCAAGAAAGAGCATGAAGGCTACAGAGTTAGCCCAAAAATAACGAAGCTGAAACTTAACCAAACACGCAATGAAGAAACTGTAACACCTCTAATCCAAACTTTCCTACCCTCAGATCTCATGACACAGCATCTCATACTCTCCCTCAGAGGCAAATGGTTCGGCATGTTACGGTGGCTTGGTATCTCAGAAAACAATCGCGGCGTCACACTAAAGTGGATCACTGAAGACGGCGGAATCCAAATAGCCGCGAACATTCAAGGAACGACCCTGAACATAGAAGCGAAGTTCTTAACGAACAACGACCTAAACGTGGCGTTAAAAGCGTCTTACCAACTTATGACGAACATAGGCAAGCTTTGTCAGGGCCCACGTGCAATGGCTAGTAAAGTGGCTTACTTCGGCGGCTCAAACTTCTACATGCCCGCTTAAACAGCAACTAGTTTTTGATTGATTTTCTTTCGGCAGATATGAAAGTGAAAACAGCCGTGAATTGGGTGGTTATTGAGCGTTGATCTAGGGGTAAATTGGGGAAAAGCATTTAAAAAGCAAACGTAAGCTTGAACTAAAAAGAAGGCAGTTAGTACGGGTCATGGGTATTAATGGCGGAGAAAGAAACAACAGAAGCAGAAGTGAAGAACGCAAAGCTTGACAAACTTAAAGTTGACGTTGGCTTTGATTATCATTCTTCGCGTTTCTTTTCGCTGATTTTTTTAATTGTCTACATAGTCGCCATAACTATATTCTGTTTAGAATACAAGATCATTCCAGGACCTGAATTTCTGGTTTTAGGCATTCTCTTTATCGCCGCTTACAATAAACAGACTTACCGCGCCCTGAAAGATTGGCTTCCGTTCATCACGGTTTTTCTTTCTTACGAAGTAATGTACAGTTTTGTTGGTACAGTTTCGTCGGGTAATCTTCATTCTGGACCAAAATTAGTGGACACGTACCTGTTTGGTCAAGTCCCCAGTCTCATCCTTCAGCAAAGCTTTAGGCTACCAATTTTAGATTACATGGGCGCTTTCTTCTACTCGATATACTTTTTTGTACCAACAATATTCGCTTACATAGTCTGGAGAAAAAGCCCAAAAAACTACTGGAAATACACCGTTGCATTCGGCGTACTCACATACTCCGCACTGATAACATTCCTGTTTTATCCTGTCGCGCCCCCTTGGATCCAGTTCAACTCTGTCCTCAACCCCTCCTACACAGGACCCCAAGTGATACGGGTCTTAACTGGTTCAGTTGATCCTAGTCTAGGTTTTCCAGTTTACAAAACACTGTTCGACTTCTTAAGCCCAAACAACTATGCTGCCTTCCCAAGCATGCACTCAGCCATACCTTGGCTAGTGTTCTTGTTTGCTTTCAGGATTTGGAAATGGAAATCGCTTCCGGTACTAGCAATCCCCGTTGGCACTTGGTTCAGCGCAGTATACCTCGGCGAACACTACTTCACTGACGTCGTTGCAGGGATAATCTATGCAACTGCGGCCTACTTCGTGGTTACCAAACTTCTGCCTTACATCTCAACGAAAGTGGGTTTCCTACAGAAGCATGTACCGATTGAAAAATAGACGATAAAATCCAATACCGAGATGTCATGAACTTAAAACATATATTCTTCGAATTGACTCAATGGAACAGTAGATGAGAAAAATGAACCACTCAACAGCGGTGAGATAGGTGACGCATCTTCACGCGTTCGTCGATATTTTTGTTGAAGCCCAAATGATGGACGAAGTAGTTGAAGCGCTCTCCAAAATGGATAACGTTGAAGAGCTTCATGAGGTAACAGGAGAATTTGACATAGTAGCCCTTGTATCAGCCGCCGATATTGAACAATTCCGGGACATTCTAAAAAACAAGATCATGAAAATTAACGGAGTAAAAGGCACAGTCACATCAATGGTTTTGCAAGCTCACAAAGGACTCAAATGCAGGGATTAGTTTCCTTGAAATTTTGCAAGAACAGAAATCATGAACCTAATTTAAAGGGAACAAAAAAAGATTGCTAATCAGAAAGGGATTGCTAATTGGACTCATTCGTCTTTATTCTATTTTCCAGATTGCATGTCATCTTCTTGTAGGATTTGTTGGGTTCTGGTTTCGATGAATGATACTATTTTGGTTTCGGCGAACTCTTTGTTTTCTTCTTGCAGGATAAGTAGCTCACGGATTTTCTTCAGCAGTTCTTCAACGGCAACTGGTTTTACCAAAAAGGCGTCGGCGTGCTGATTGACTGCTTCTATAGCGTTGTTCATTGAAGGGTAGCCTGTGAGCATTATTTTGGCCATTTTCGGTGTTGTTTCTTTAAGTTGGGTAATCAGTATTGTTCCATCGACATCTGGTAAACGCCAATCTACGATTGCAAGGTTGTAGAAGTTGGCATAGCTCTTTTCAACGGCTTCTTTTCCATTCTCAGCGGTGTCAACAAAGTAGCCTTCTTCTTGAAGTACAATTGACAATGTTTGACGAATGTTTTTGTCGTCGTCTATTAGGAGGATTCTGGCGATATCTGTCATGATTAAACCTTCAAATGAAAATGGCGTGATCAATATATATCCTGTATGAAGCCAAATTACAGACTTAAAATACACAATTCACGGAACGTCCTTGGAGAAAGGATTAGACCTGATATGATCTCCTCTTGCTTAGATCAATGCCCTAATTATGTCAACTTGTAGATCATCGATCAAGAACATAGTTGTACGCTTAAGTTGTACGCTTAAGCAACAACAAAACTATTTTAGTAAAAAATCACTCTTTCATCTCAGCTTATAGTGGAGGTGAAATTTTTTGATGAAAAAGGATAGTAATATGGATCCTGTGAAGGTCGCTTCTAACGTTTACAAGTTTATTAATGAAAACGACCGGGTTAGAGTTCTCGAAGTAATTTTTAAACCAGGGGATACAGCGAAGATGCATCATCACCCTGAACACGTAGTTTATGTTTTGAAAGGAGGACGACTAAAACTCACTTCTGAAGGAAAAACTCAGGAATTAGACTTAAAGCAGGGATCAGTTGTTTTTCTCAAAGAGCAAGACCACGAAGCAACTAACAACAGCAAATCAGATATTGACCTTCTAGTTGTAGAGCTAAAGAAGTAGTTTGTGACAGAGACAAATCCTTCCTAACAGTACTCGACAGTTTCTACTCCAGTTCCTTCTCAGAGTTTGTTCTTCCACAATTTTTTTGTTGCATAGTAATGAAGAAGTCCTACGGACTACGCAAAAAAGAAACTATGTTCATAAAATATGTCGGATGAGAAAATAAGAGAAAAACAGTAGTTTTTCTCGTTAAAATTGGCGCCTTTGGCGTTGTTAACCGTGTTTTTATCTGAAAAAGATAAGACACAAATTTTATGTTTTGAGTCCATCGAGTTTTTTACTAAGTTCTTCGAATACGAGGCGCTTTTTTTCTTTGCTCAAATGAAGAATGACTTTAGATACCATTTCGTTGGAGATTGTGAAGATGTAGTTCAGTTTTATTACGCTGTCTTTTATGGCTCCCTCACTCTTTGTTAATGGTATTCCTTTCATTTTGAGGTTGCTAGTTACGCCTGCTATCACAACGTTTCCAAATTCTTCAAACAGGACTACCGCCGGTCTGGTTTTTACATCAGCGGTGTCCGTAAACTGCATAGTTGCAACGATGAGGTCTCCGGCTTTAGGCATTTTCCCAAGCCTCGTCTTCGGTGTTGTCCCATAGTTCCTTCATTTTTGCTTGTTGAATCTTGTGGATAAATTCATCGTATTGTCGTCTGTTTTTGGATTCTTTTGCCATTTTTATGAGGTTAGAAATAGTCTCATTGTAGGTTTCTCGGGGGTATCTTCTGATGCTTTTTAGCTCCTTGACTATAGACTTTTTGAGTTGTATCGTGGTGACTTCTTCTTTACTCATTATACATCGCCTATAACTACCACATAACTCCCCATAATAAAACTTTATACTAAAAAAGAACCATTAAACCATCAATGAAATTACCATAGAAAGTTAGCTGATCCCGGGTCTAACTGATGGTACCAACCTAATCCGGTCTCTTTGAAGGGCATCCCGATGGCAAGTAGCAGAAGCTAACTCTTCCACGCACGATTTGACATCTTAATAGACCTAGAAGCAAGATAGCTGCTCAAAATGTACATCGCTGACAGGAGCCGCCGATTAAATCAGACAAAGGCTCCACGGAACTGTTCTTGAGCAGGCCTACGCTAAAGTTTTTGAAACGCTCCTTTTGCTCTGCCTCGTACTCGTTGAATGTAGCTTTAAGTTTCTCGAAACCTTCAACATCAAATTTTTCTTCACTCATCTTGCTCTCTCAAGCTTATGGGACAATCTTTAGACCCGTTGACCTTCTAGCAGTAATAGTGGTGTATACCGCAGCCTTCGCCATCTTTTATCCAACTGTTTTTTACTCTAAATTATTCAAATTCAAGTAGGAAACTAAAGGGGCAAAGCGCTCTTCCAATTTTAAAATAGGATGTAGTCGTATGGATGCAACAACATTTGTTTATTACCTCAGGATTACTTCTTAAATTTAATTAGAAGGGAAGGCTTGTCGCACAAACTGCCAAGTGAATCCCTGAATTA
>JBEKVK010000129.1:0-4783 GCA_049514075.1 Bathyarchaeia archaeon
TAGAGGATGATTTTGCGGACTTTGATGCCGAATCGTCTTGCAACGATTGAGTGAGCAAGCTCATGGAAAAGCACAAAGACAAACAGGAACACGATTAGGATGAAGGAGTAGATTTGGTGGTAGTAGACGGAGAGTCCGAGCACTGCTACTATGAGCAGAACAAATGTGATGTGCAGTTCAATGGGTATGCTCCATGCGGACCCTATTTTAATAGATGTCTTCATGGACAAGTTGAAAGCAAAGTATGCTTTTTAAATTTTCGATAACTTCACGCTTGCAATACGATTATATAATGCTTGGAACTATGGCTATTTTGAGGAAAAGGTTTTGTCAGAACTCACTTGGAAAAAGCCTGTTATCTGCATTTTTAAGGAGCGCGACGACAACCCGGAGATAGATCCGTTCGTAGTTGTTAAAGCCAGAAAAATCGCAGTGTCTAGAATGGATAGCGGTGGAGTTGAGGGATACCTTCAGGATTTTTTCACTTTGATGGGAGACGCCGATTACCTTTCAACAGCCGAGGGCGCAGAGGACCATTATGTCATGTGCTGGTTTGACGACACTGAGCCGGACATGACTAGGGATTTGCGACGTTTGCGAGGAGTTACCTTTAAAGGAAAAGTGACGTTTGTCCTAACTGAAAGCGGAAAAAGAACCTACAATGCTTTCTTCAAAGCTGAACATGCAAAACTGAAATAGCCAAGCGCTCCAAAAATAAAAATAGAAAGAATTAAAAACAAAGACTTTCGAAGGATAGGCCAGAAAGTCGGGACAATATTCTACGAGTAACTTTTCGAAACAAACTTTTAGGAGGCGATAAATGTTATGAAATCTGTCAAGTTAGCATCAACAAACGACGTAAAACCCAATAGCATGATTAGGGTCACAATCAACGATCAGAAAATACTGATTGCAAGCGTAAATGGGAATTACTACGCTATCGGCGACGTTTGCATGCATAGAGGCTGTCAACTGTCCAAAGGTGAGCTTAAAGGAGAAACAGTGATTTGCCCCTGCCACGGATCCATTTACGACCTTAAAACAGGGACCTTCCTTAAGGGACCAACAAAGAAAGGCGAGCCCAAGTACGACGTTAAAATCGAAAACAACGACATCATGATTAACCTTTAGGAAGACAATATCGACCTTTAAAAACGAACACCGTAAAGTCGGAAACCCTCGAAATCAGTGTCTTAAAGACACCCCACTTTTCTTCGAGAAATCGTCTATTGACCGCGACCTTGCTCTCCAATATTATCTTTCGATTAGTTCGATAAGTGTTCCATCTGGGTCTTCCACGAAAGCTATTGTCGGTCCGTTTGGTCCAAGCTTGAAAGGTTCGTCAGTAACAATCACTTTTTCTTTCCGCAGTGAAACAATTGTCTGATTAATGTCTGAGACGGTGAAGCCTAGATGGTCAAACAGGCGCTCTTGATATTCAGGCTGTACAAACTTCTTTTGATCACGGTAAAAGGTTAACTCAAGCGTGCAGCCTTTGCCATCTGGGTCCTGCAGGAAAACGATTTCGGCATTAGTCTGTTTTATTTCTCGGCGGCTTAAAACCTTCAACCCCAAAAGCCTGGTGTAAAAATCAATTGATCTCTCTAAATCACTTGAACGGATACTTGCATGAACAAACATGTTTTCATCCCTAACTTCTCTAACGCACAGTTTGTAATAACTATTGAGTTACAGAAGCTCTTTTATTGTTCATCCAAAATCTTGTTGACCAGTTCGTCTGCCCTCGAAATATACGGGTTACTTCTTGGAACGTTCACAAAATGTACTTTCTTGAAGCAGGTGCATAGTTCTTGGGCTTTTTCCCATAGTTTTTTGAGCTCAGAATTTTTTACGCTATATTCGCCATTGAGTTGTTTTCCGACTAGTTCGCTGTCTAGGTTGCAGGTGACTTCTTGGGCTTTGAAGGCTTTGGCGTACTCTAAGGCTGCGATCAACGCTTTGTATTCTGCCTGGTTGTTGGTTGCTTTGCCGATGAAACAAGAATCTGCTTTGATAATCTGTCCTGCTTCGGCTACGGCGAGGAAAGCTGTGGCTGCTGGTCCAGGGTTCCCTCTTGCGCCTCCGTCTGAGTAAAGCAGCAAACGTTCAAGCATATGTTTTCGCTTCTTAACAGTTGCTAACAGTGATTCATTATTTAAATTGTTAAGTCACGTTACTTGCTTTGATTACTTTTTTCTGAGTAAACCAGGGAAAAACCCTAAGCAAAGTCATCCAAAGACTCTGAAAATGCGAGGACAATCGAAAAAGTTGAAGCATGCGCCATTTCTTCCAGGAATGATTCTCTCGTCTGTTCTTTTGCCGAAGTTTATGATTTATGCTAGGTTTGAGAATAAACCTCAGTTTTCTTAAGATCTATTTTTCTGGCCTTCAAAAACGCAGTTATAATTCGGGAAGCTTGAGTTT
Organism: Bathyarchaeia archaeon; assembly: GCA_049514075.1. GTDB lineage: Archaea > Thermoproteota > Bathyarchaeia > Bathyarchaeales > Bathycorpusculaceae > Bathycorpusculum. The sequence continues at coordinate 2,425 of JBEKVK010000129.1, forward strand.
TTTTCAAGAAAAAGGGAAAAAATATTTCTTGTCTGTTATTTAAGCGAATCTTTGAGTGCTGAAAAGTACGATAGAACCTGTTCCATCTGCTCTTCAGACATAGCCAGAATGGTCCTTACTGCTTCCTTCTGCTTTGGCGAAGAAGAAACCCCAATTGTAGCCAACGCATAATCTAGGCTTGTGAAAAGCGGCTCCCACGGTATGTTGACCCGTTTGCCTTTAAGGTTGTATAAAGCAAGAACAAACGCACTGGCTCGGCTTAAGCTGTCCTTGAATGTTTGAAGCGTCCCGCCGATAATCAGCGCGTCATAATCTTTCCCTGAAATAAAGCTTCGAATTACTCCGTGATTTTGCTCTAAGTTTTTGATTTCGACAAAAAGGTCCTGCTTAAGTTTTGCTTCAACTTCTGCCAAACATCTTCACCGCTTTCCTGTAAGCTAAAAACAAGTACATAAGAGTTTTTTACGCCAGCAGCCACTTTTTATTGTTGCTAAACCAATCGAGCCAGTAATCACTGAATTGGCTTAATACCTTTCCAAAGCAACCAGGTTTTGCTTGCCATGCCAAAAAACAAGGAACACGGCAATAATTGAAAGCAAAAGTCTTAATAGCCAATGCCTCAATGAACAAGTTTCATGAGCCAAACCAAGGAAATTGAACAGAAATGGCTAACAAAATGGGAAGCCGCCCACGTTTTCGAAGCTGACCCTGACCCAAAGCGTAAGAAGATGATGGTGACTTTCCCGTACCCATACATGAATGGTCCTTTGCACGTTGGGCACACTTTTACGGCATCTCGAGTTGACGCTTATGCCCGCTTCAAACGTATGCAGGGATTCAATGTGCTCTGGCCTTGGGGTTGGCATTGGACGGGTCAGCCGCTTCTGGGGGCTAGCCAACGGGTTGCAAGGGGCGACGAAGCCTTCATCAAAGTGCTCCGTGAAGTCGACGGCGTTCCTGAGGGGGAACTGAAAAAGTTCGTTGACCCTCTCTATATGGCGCAGTATTACACCGACGAAGGGCGCAAAGCTGCGAAGGGCATAGGGTTCAGTGTTGACTGGCGTCGTGAGTTCACCACAGTGTTTCCGACTTACCAGAAGTTCATTGAGTGGCAATACAAGAACCTCCGCGAAAAAGGCTACGTTACACAGGGAACGCACCCAGTAGTTTGGTGCCAAAAAGACCAGAGCCCCACAGGAGACCATGACCGACAATTAGGCGAAGGAGTAACTCCTGAGGAGTATACGCTAATAAAATACGTTCTTGCCACCAATACCTATTTACCGGCGGCAACTTTTCGCCCTGAAACAGTTTACGGCATAACAAATATGTGGATAAACCCCGATGCGACCTACGTTGAAGCAGACGTCAACGGCGAAAACTGGGTAATCAGCCGAGAAGCCGCGGAAAAACTGAAAGAACAAGAAAAGAAGGTTCAAGTGAAACGCTCCTTCAAAGGCTCAGTGCTCATCGGCAAAACCTTCCTAAACCCCATCACAAAAGAGACCTTCCCTATTTTGCCAGGTTGGTTTGTCGACCCTAAAACCGCCACAGGCGTGGTTTACAGCGTTCCAGCTCACGCACCCTATGATTGGCTAGCGCTTAAGGACCTGCAGGAAAAGCCCGATATTCTCTCCCAATTCGGAGTAGACCCAGAAGTAGTGAAGAAGATCAAACCCATATCAATCATCAAAGTCGAAGGATTCGGCGACTTCCCAGCCGTTGAAATAGTTCAGCAGATGGCCATCAAAGACCAGAACGATCCCAAAGCTGACAAAGCCACGAAAGAACTTTACAAGAAAGAGTTTCACGGTGGAGTTTTGAAAGAGAACTGTGGGCCTTACGCTGGGAAAACCATTCGGGAAGTCAAAGATGTCTTAATCGCTGATTTCCGATCTCTCGGAATCGCCGACTGCATGTATGATTTGCCTGAGCAAGTAGTTTGCCGCTGCATGACTCCGTGTATTGTAAAGATTCTTAGTGAACAATGGTTCCTCAATTATTCCGATCCACAGTGGAAGGCGTTGGCGAAATCTGTTGTGGATCAAATGACGGTTTACCCTGAGGCAGCCAAACCATGGTTCTGCACTGTTATCGATTGGCTTCGGGAATGGGCATGTGCAAGAACTACTGGGTTCGGAACCCCATTGCCATGGGGGAAAGGCTGGATTATCGAAACCCTTAGTGACAGCACTGTTTATATGGCGTTCTACACCGTAAACAAACATATAAAACAAAATAGCATAAAGCCTGAGGCTCTAACGCCTGAGGTTTTCGACTACATCTTCTATGGCAAAGGCAGCGCCGCATTGCTTGAAACGGAAGTTGGCATAAAAGCTTCTTTGCTTGATTCAATGCG
>JBEKVK010000130.1:0-4736 GCA_049514075.1 Bathyarchaeia archaeon
ATATTGGGTCCATTCGACACACCATTGTGGCGGCCGATCGGGCCTTCACCACGCAGTCTGTTATTCGGCGCCAGTTTTTTGAAGAACCAATTTCCGGATGGCTTTTCTGTTCCTGTTTTAGCATGCTATTACTCCAACGGGCGAACAGTTACATGCGCTCTCTGGCAACTTCAAGCTTACATTTTCCCATATTGGAACTTTTCGAACGGTTATGAGGCTATATACTCAACTTCAGGTTTGGAACGCATAGGTATAGTCATAATTTTGCTAGTAATCGCGTCCATAATTTTGGGAAGGTTTTTCTGCGGTTGGCTATGCCCTTTCGGCCTTTACATGGATGTGTTAACTCGAATTCGCAAAACGGCGCGGTTGCGGCATTTGCACTTTTCCGAAAAAACAAGCGGAGCAATTTCACAATCACGATATATCATTATCGCGGTTATTTTACTCCTTAGCGTTATCTTTGCTTCGTACGCCATTTTCGGTACCCAGCTTGTTCCGGGCACCACCCCCGCGGGACCCACAGGACAGGCAGGCAATGTCGGCTACCTCGAGCAGCCTTTTTGCTTAGTTTGTCCAATGCGACCTCTTTGCATATTAGTTGAATGTGCATTGGGCGAAATGAAGTTTTCATACATCTCGAAAATAGCCTCTGGACCCTTATGGACAACAGGCTTTTACGTCACATCCATAAATTTAGCTTTCTTAGGTGTCGTTACGATTCTAGCTTTAGCCTACAGGCGGTTCTGGTGCAGAATTTGCCCACTTGGTGGTTTAACTGCATTATTCAGCACTTTCACACCTTTCAAACAAATAGCAATGACGCGTCTGAACAAAAACCAGCAAAAATGTACTAGGTGTGGAGTTTGTAAACGTGTTTGTCCAACTCAAGCCACAGCTGTATATGAGAAGAAAGGTGGCAATGTAACTGAATCTAGATGCATACTTTGTGCACGATGCGTTGAAGCATGTCCCTATGAAGGAGCACTAACATTGAAGGTTGCGGGAAAAACAGTGATGAATTCAAGAAACTGGTTGGAACAACAATAAACTCTCACTCAGTTTTCTTTGATATCTCTTTCTTTCAACCATGCTTTTGTTTTTTCGTTGATTTTGTCTCGGATTTCTCGGAATTTAGCTAGTTTTTCTTCCTCTGTTCCTTGGAACGCCGCGGGGTCTTCGAAAGGCCAATACATTCTTGTGCCAACTCCGGGGATAGTTGGGCACTGCTCTTCCGCTTTTACACACACTGTTATAACTATCCCAAAATGTACCTTCCCAAGATACTGTGCCAAATCCTTGGGGTGCTGACCGCTTAAATCGTACCCAAGTTCTCGCATCACCTGAATGGTGTAAGGGTGGATCGGTCGAGGTTCAAAGCCAGCACTGTAAACCTCAAACTTATTTCCTGCGTATCTTCTTAGGAATGCTTCCGCCATTTGGCTTCGCGCCGAATTTCCTGTGCACAGAAAAATGACTTTGGTTTTTTCCAGAGCGCGCTCGCTTACGAAACCAAAGTTCTCGATTATCCACTTTTTCATTTCATCCCTTGTTCGACGGAAGGCCGCAAGTTTTTCTTCTTCAGTTCCCTCTGCTTCGGAAGGGTCCTCAAAAGGATGATCCAAATAATCCTTAGCTTTAGGCAATCTTGAGCGAATCAACTCAGGTCTGCCCATAATTATCGGTGAGGCACAAATTGCACAATGCAGATTTGAGCCGCTACGACAGACTGAAACTACCATGTCGATGTCAACGTCTTTGAAAACATCCAGGTTTTTAGAATATTGCCCAGAAATATCTATACCTATCTCAGCCATAACTTTGATGGCCAATGGGTTCACTTGCGTGGGATTTGTGCCAGCGCTAAAAACCTCATACTCACCACCATATAGGTGTCTAAGTAGTCCTTCAGCTATCTGAGATCTAGCCGAATTATGAGTGCACAAAAATAAGACTTTAGTTTCAGCCATAAGACTCATCCCAAACGATTCTTTTGAAGTATAAAAACATAGTCAATATATTCTTTATAGACACGCTTTTTTACCTTTCACGTAGTCCAGAAAGAAAAAACTTCTATTTTCTCTTTCTCAAATTGTTTCTTCAAAATTTCTTTGACTTCGTCTTCATCCAAGTTTAAAATGCCCTTTTTGTCTTTGTGAAGTGGAATTCCTGTTTCTCTGAGCACCTCCCCTTTAGGAAAGTCCAGGAATATGTAGTATCGTTTGTCATGAAGCATTATTATTCTTAGGCTGGTTAGTTCTTTGTTTGGTGACAAAGCGTTTTGTTCAAGAATATACACAATTGAGGCTGGTTTCTTTTCGCTGACTTGGCGTTTGAATTCTTCCCAACTTCGAATTCTGACATGGCCTTCATTCATAAGCTTGACCTTTTTCATTCTTATTGTTGCTTTGAGGATTTTCTTATTTCTCGAATTAGCTCTCTTGTCTCTGTTTTCGAAGGATGCGTTATGGCGCCAGCGGGGCATATTGCATCACAACCATTGCACAGAACCACACAATTGAAAGGACTTTTGACTGCCGGCCTCTTTTTTCTGTCCTTTAACTCCAAAGTAAAGGTTCCTAGTTTACAGTAATCCACGCATTTTCCACAGTTGACGCATTTTTCATAATCTATCCTTGGATACCAAGGTATCTTGCTTCTGGGAATACCGTGCCAAGTTTCTTCAGTCATCTTTTGCCGCCTTTTCACACTTGTAATCAAAACACGTAAAACGCAGGCTTCTCCATGCCAAAATAGCTAAAACAGCCCCAAACATCTGCATCGCTATAAAAACTAATCCATCAAGAGGAGCTATTCCAGCCGCAGAATAAGTAAACATTCTAGCAATGGTAACTTGAGGATTTGCAAACATAGTGCTAGAGGTAGCAAGTAACATGCCTCCCACGAGGAAACCAACAACAAACGAAGTCTTGTTTGACTTTTGTTCCACCATGGATAAAATGGCTAAGACAAGAAAAAAAGTACCTAGAATTTCAGCAACAAACTCTCCGCCTGAACGAGTAACATTAGATATTACAAACAGTTTTGGTATCTGATTGTAAAACATCAATTGAGAAATTAAAAGACCTACAAGTCCTCCCAATATTTGATTTATACTGTAAATTCCCGCTTGTTTCCATGTCAGTTTACCGTCAATGGCAAATGCTATAGCTACAGCTGGGTTAAAAAAAGAAGTACAAACAGGCGAAAAAATCTCGATTAAAGCAAATAAAATAAAACCAACAGCAATCGCATCTGCCAGGACAGCCAAAGCCAAATCGGTTTTCAGGATTTGGTAAAAAAGAATAACTGGCGAAATTGCCGCAATCACTAAGAGCATTGACCCTAGGAACTCGCAAAGATGAAAAATATTCCCCTTACCGGTTAAGTTATAAGACATTTACATCTCCCATTTGGTCGAACCATCGCTTAGTTTTATTGAGTTGTAATTTCAAAAGATGAAGTAATTGGCACAGCTTTTTGCAGCATTCCGCCCACGGAGCAGTATTTTTCTTGGGAGAGTCTTATTGCGCTTTTCACTGCTTCTGGACTAATGTTTTCTCCTTTGACTATGTATTTAAGGTGAATTTTTGTGAAGACTCTTGGCGGCGGGTCTTCTCTTCTTTCTGCTGTGGCTTCCACAATGTAGCCAGAGATTTTTTGCTTTTTCTTTTTAAGTATAGTCAAAACATGAAAACTGCTACACGCGGCTAGGCTTGCCAGAACGTTCTCCATCGGTGAAAGAGCGGTTTCTTCTCCGCCATGTTCTTTTGGCGCATCAAAATTTGCAGTAAGCCCTTTCTCGTTTTTAGCTTCTAGGCGATAATTTCCTTTCCACTCAACAACCATCTTCTTAACTGAAGACATATCATTCAGTCATCTTTTACGGTTTAAAAGGCTTTTGGTAGGAATTTTCGCCAATTACTATATTAAGTGTATCATTAATATTATTCAGATTTTTCCTAAAAATAGGAAATGTTTAAGTATGGAAACGTTCTTTGCTTTTGGCAAAGTGAATAAAATGGTTAACTGTGATGGTGACGCTTGCAGAATTGATGCAGTTATAACCATGGATATCAAAGGACAAATTGTTCTTCCCAAAGATCTCCGAGAGAAAGCAAATTTTAAGCCAAACGATAAGATCGCGGTAGTGGCTTGCGAGAAAGAGGGTGAAGTCTGCTGCATAATGATGATAAAAGCGGAAAGACTAATTGGTGCAGTAACTAAAACTCTTGCTCCACTGCTTAAAGGAGTAACTAATCAGGAGAGTTAATTATGAAAGAAGAGAAAGTTAAGAAATTGGTTAGAAATCGTTATGCAAAGGTTGCTAAAACCAACGGTTCTTGCTGTGCTTCAAATGTAAGCTGCTGTTCAGCTCCAACAAACGAGCAAGTAAGCAAAATGATAGGTTACAGCGAAGAAGAGATGAACGGTGTTCCAGAAGGTGCCAATCTTGGTTTAGGCTGCGGCAATCCTACAGCATTAGCGTCTTTGAAAGAGGGTGAACGAGTCCTAGACTTGGGGTCAGGCGCAGGATTTGACTGCTTTTTAGCGGCGAAAAAAGTCGGCAAGCAAGGCAAAGTGATAGGTGTAGACATGACCCCTGAAATGCTTGACAAAGCTAGAGCAAACGCTAAAAAAGGCAAGTATACAAATGTCGAATTCAGACTTGGAGAAATCGAAAACCTGCCTGTTGCAGACAACTCTGTCGATGTCATAATTTCAAACTGTGTTAT
>JBEKVK010000131.1:0-5249 GCA_049514075.1 Bathyarchaeia archaeon
GTTAAAGGAGCGGGAAAGTATGTTGACGACATTAAACTGCCAAACATGCTTTACATGATGGTCGCCAGAAGCCCACACGCCCACGCACGAATCATCTCTGTAATTGGTGGCTTAAACAGTAGTGAGTTGAAAGCCAATGTAAGCAGCGCTGGGGAAGGAAGCGGAGGTAACATGAATCCCGCCTTGCTTCATCCACCCCTTGCTCAGGATAAAGTTTATTATGTGGGTCAACCTGTCGCAGCCGTTTTTGCAGAAGACCGTTACGAAGCCGAAGATAAACTCTCTGAAGTGGAAGTTGAGTACGAAAAACTTAAGCCAATATTGAGCATTGATGAAGCCCTCAAAGGCAGTACCATGCATCCTGGAACCCAATCGAACGTTATCAGCCAAACATGGCTGGGCAACGATTTTGAAGACCCCAACTCTCCAATCGTTCTCGAAGACGAGTTCAATAACGCGCGGATCGCCAACAACCCACTTGAACCCCACGGTTTAATTTCGGATTTCAACGGGTCAAAATTAACCATCTACATTTCAACACAATCTGTCAACAGCATGCAAGAAGGAATAAGTGCATCCCTAGGTCTCGACAAAAATCAGGTGCATATCATCCAAGCCGACACCGGCGGAGCCTTCGGTTCAAAAAGCGCCATCTACCCAGAATATATCGTCGCGAGTTACGCCGCTATGAAGTACAAAAGACCGATAAAATGGGTCGCCTCTAGAAGCGATGAACTAGCTGCGATGCAGCCTGGCAGGGGCGTCTGTGGCAAAATAAAGCTGTTTGCAGACAGAAAAGGCAAAGTGGCGGCGCTCAGAGGAGAAGTAACTGTGGACGCAGGTGCATACGGCGGCACTGCAGGGTCAAGAGCACCCTACTTTATTTCAATGCAGCTTACAGGTCCTTACGGGATCGAAAATGCTCGTATCCTAGCTAAGGCAGTGATGACCAACAAACCCCCGCAGGGGCCATACCGTGGCGCTGGCAGACCAGAAGCAGCATTCTTTATGGAGCGAATGATGGACCTGCTCGCAGATGAATTGCACCTAGAAGCCGACGAGGTCAGACTCCTAAATACAACAACAGAGAGCTTCAAGTCGCCCTTAGGCATCGAAATAGATGCTTCCCGACCCTTCTTCACAAAAGCCGTTTCTGACTTAGAATATCGGGAAAAATCAAAAAGCGAAAAAGCTGGGCTTGGCTTCTTCGTTTTGGTTCCAGGCTTCATTTCAGCGGGGGAGTCTGCACATATAATAGTCAATGCAGGCAAGGTGAACGTTTGGTTGGGTGGTAACCAGCATGGTCAAGAACATTACATTTTTGTGAAAAAATTGCTTAAAGAGGAGCTCGATGTTCCCGAAGAACTTGTGACACTAAACAGCGGAGACACTGACAAGCTCCACGGCGGCGTTGGGACGTGGGGAAGCCGAACCGCCATTGTAGGCGGAGCCGCGGTCGTTGCAGCAGCGCGAAAACTAAAGGCACAAGTTGAGGCTAAGCATGGAAAATACTCGTTAGACAACTTGCTTTCGGACCAATATTCCTCCGAAATCTTTGAGCGGCCAAGCAAGCCTCAATTGAACTCTTTCGGCGCTGAACTGGCAACCGCAAGCATCGACAAGTTCGGCATGGTCAAAGTGAAAGAATGCGCTGCCTATTACGACGTTGGCAGGTCACTTAACCCGAAGATGGTTGAAAGCCAAATCATCGGCGGAACCATACAGGGGATAGGTCAAGTTCTCTACGAGGAAGTCGCTTATGACTCTGAAGGCAACTTGCTCACTAAAGACCTCTTTGAAGCAGGTTTGCCAACGGCTGAAAACATGCCTGAATTCACCATCCGGATAGTTGAGAATCCGTCTTGGTTGCCCCATCACGCCAAAGGGCTAGGTGAAGCGCCAACGATAGGTGTTCCGGTTGCTTTAGTAAGAGCCATCGAAAAAATATCTGGAAAGCGCATAAGGCACACACCAGTAAAACCGGAAGAACTAATCGAACCGTAGATACCAGCGGTAACCTAAAATCTGTAGCTGCGAATTGCTCTAGTGTTGGTTTTTATGCCTTCTGACCTTGAGCTTTTGAATGAAGCGGCGTGTCTTCTTGAAAGCAGGAAAAGGCTTGTTTTCTGTACGGTTGTGGAGAAGAAGGGACATGGACCCCGGGATGTAGGTGCAAAGATGATTGTGATGGAAAACGGGAAAACTTTCGGAACCATCGGCGGTGGCACCCTTGAGCGTTCCTTAGTCGATGAATGCCTCAAAGCGTTAAAAGAGGGTAAATCCGAGAGAGTTACTTTTAACTTGTCGAAAGAACCAAAAGATGGCGCCGTTGGAACAGGAATGATTTGCGGCGGCGAATTGAGCTTGCTTGCGGACGTTATGGAACCTTCCCCACGCTTGATAATTGTCGGAGCAGGTCATGTGGCTTTGCCATTGGCTAAGCTAGCTAGCCTTGCAGGGTTCAAAATAGTTATTGTTGATGATGAACGCAGATTGGTCAGTAAAGGGGCTTTCCCGATGGCGGAACAACTGATTGCCGGTGAATACTCTCAAGTTTTGGATGGTTTCAATTTGGGTTCAGGTGACTTTGCTGTTGTAGCTCACGGGGAACCTGAACATGACTATACAGCAGTCAAGAAACTGCTTGAAAAGAAACCTGAATACATAGGGTTACTTGGCAGCTCCAAAAAAGCCGAAATAATAACCCAGAGACTGAAGGCTGCAGGCTTCACCGATACACAGCTGAAAATGCTGCATACTCCTGCTGGTCTGGAAATAGGCGCAGAAACGCCCGAAGAAATCGGAGTAAGCATATTGGCACAAATCATCCAGTTCAAACGGCAAAGGAAAGCTTAATCAAGAAAAGCACTCTTCAGGGATTTTGGCGCGTTTTTATGAGGTTACAGACACGGTCGTAGTCTTCAGGTGTATCAATATCCATGGTTGTCCACTGTGGTGCATCAATTTTAACTAGTTTGTCGGCGCGGCTGTGAACAACATCTCGGATGGTTTGGGAACTCTTCAAATCTAATATTTCCGCGAAGAGTTGGCTATGAAAAAGAAGCGGATGCCCCTTCTGACCGTTATAAATTGGAGTCGCAATCAGCGCTTTGCCTCTCCTTTGTTCCATTTGCTCAATCAATGAGAGAAGAATTTTCGGGTCAAAGATTGGCTCGTCGCCAAGGACTAGAAATGCCGCATCCACGGTCTTCAACTGTTGTAGCCCTTTTTGGAATGAGGAAGTCATCCCGAACTCGAAATCCATGTTTATTGCTACTTTGACTTTCTCGATTCTCTGTCCTAGAGTTTCTAACAGCTCTGTGGGTTTATACCCCAAAACAACTACTTGCTCATCGATGCCCGCCTCCGCCAGTGCATCCAGAATATTATCAATTAGTGTTCTCCCGTTCAAACTTAGAAGAAGCTTGTTTTGACCCATCCTTTCAGATTTGCCCGCTGCAAGAACGACGGCTCCGACAATCATCAATCAACCCGCCATGACACAAAAGACTCTGTATTCATTTTCTTGTAGTTTAAGCGAAAATATAAACGGATTGTACAGCCCAGAATCGGCTGATGGCGCTAACTTGCGTGTTAAATACCAAGTTTTCGGGCTATTTCTTGGCAAATATTCAGCCCTTATTGTTTTGTCAAGCAAGTTGTTTTTTAAGTTGTTTTGCATAGCCTCTATAAGTTGACCGTTAGCTTAGCGGTTAAGAAAGGAGATGGTTGCGTGGACTCGGTTGACGTTGTGCTGTTGACTAAGAACAGCGACAGAAAACTCAAAGAATGCTTAGAATCCGTGTATAATAACGTGCCAGTTGCCAGACTTATAGCAGTCGACGGATACTCAACGGACAAAACCTTGGATGTCCTTAGGTGGTTTGACGAAAAATACCACAACGTAAAAATCATCATGGACAAAGGAAACCGCGCCACGGCTCGCCAAAAAGGTATAGCTGATGTGAAAACGGACTGGTTTCTGTTTGTGGACAGTGATGTCATCCTCTGTAATGACTGGTACAAAAAAGCCCAACAGTACATCAGCGAGGATGTTGGTGCAGTTTGGGGAACAGAGATTTGGTCAACCGTTGAAAGCCCAGTGACTATGGCATTTTTCTTGCGGATTACACGGAAAATTTTTGAAGTCCGCGGCGGAACCCACGACACCCTCATTAAGACAGAACTCGTTAAAGACATCCAAATTCCAAAAAAACTCCATGTTTATGAAGATGCATATATAAAAGATTGGATTGAACAAAAAGGCTACCGCGTTATTCCTTGCTACATCCCATTCTGCATTCATTACCGTCCGCCGAACGTTTGGACACTTAGAGGCAGCATAGGTTTGTTTGCTGAAGCCCTTACCCTTGGGGATGTATGGTTGATTGGCAGGTTGCTAGCTGCCTACGCGTTTTACTCAGGCTACGCGCTATATGAGGTTGCCCGACGAGAAGGTCAACGTTAAACTTTATCTTTTTAAGCTCTGCAATGGATAATGCATACAAACCAAACGTTGAGGCACATCGATGAATCAAGTTGACGTTGTACTGCTGACTAAGGACAGTGCGCACAAACTCAGCAATTGTTTAACGTCAATTTATAAAAACGTGCCCGTAAAAAACCTAATTGTAATTGACGGCTTCTCAACAGACGGAACCCTGAAAATTCTCGAGTCGACGGTTCTAGGGCTAAAGCACGGACCGAAGGCATACGGCACGTTACCACAGAATGGTTTCTTTTTGTCGATAGCGACGTCGTCCTTTGCAAGGACTGGTATAAAAAAGCGCAAGCAGATTTGACAAATGGGGTCGCAGCGGTTTGGGGTTTAAACGTCGACGTTATCCCGAACGTGACAGATAAACGGGTTCTTCTTTTGCAGGGTATGCTTGCTCGGGAATGCTTCAAGTTGCGTGGTGGAACCCATGACACACTTATTCTAACCAAGGCAGTCGCGGGAATAAGGATCCCCGAGCACCTGCATACCTACGAAGACGCCCATGTAATCAGGCACATCAAAGATCAAGGCTACAAAGTTTGTGTCGCATCTGAAGCCTACTGCCTACACTACAAGCCGCCGACCAGCTGGAACGCGAAAACTGGTTTCTCACAAGCTATAGTCGAATTCAAATGCGGCTTAGTCTACTCGCACCTGTACGGATACATGCTTTTCTACCCAGCCTTTCTGCTCAACTGGATCTTCCAAGTTCCCCTGAACTGGTTTAGAAGTAACTCAAGACCGAAACCCC
>JBEKVK010000132.1:0-4658 GCA_049514075.1 Bathyarchaeia archaeon
ATGATTGCTTTTGGAACGACCTTGGGATCTTTGGCTTCTCCGGTATAAGCAGTTGCGGATTCGAATCCGACTAGTACTAAGATAGCGATGGTCGCTTGAAATAGCACGAAGCTGATATCGTGAGGTGTGACTATTCCGCCGAGGCTTGTGAAAGTGAAGCTTACATGTTGAGGGTTCGTAAGACGGAATGCCAATGCCATCCCAGTGATGACGACCAGCATCCCGATTTGAACTACGTTGAGAAGAAGGTTCGTTTTCGTTGATCCTTGGATCCCGCGGTACGCTATGGCGCCTGTAACTACTGCAAATACACAGGCAATAGCGATTTCGCCTAATGGTGAAACGCCGAAACCCAGTACAGATAAAATCCATGTAAGCAGGATAGACATTGCTGCAACCATGACCCCTGGATAAACCCAGTAGTAGAGGTGAGAAATCCATCCGACACCGAACTTGGCGTTTCTAGCTGAAGTGTTGCTGGCTCCGTTGTCTAGTAAGGCTCTTTGAGCAAAATAATACGAACTGCCTGGACCCGCATCTGGATAGCGTCGTGCCAGCCACGAATAAGAAGCGGCAGTTAGGAACGCCAAAATTAAAGCTATTGTAAGGCCAAAAAATATGTCGGTAGCTGTTGAAGCGCCAGACGGCGAGGTCTGAGCTGCGTTTATCTGAAAAGTGAGCCATAAGAATGCCCCTGGAGCTATCAAGGCCATGGCGTTTATCGTAACGCCTCCGAGGCTGAGAGTTTTTTTCAATGCCGGGGACTTCTGCGTTTGTTCACCTTTAGAGTCAGTAGGTATCTATTTCCCCTCCTCTAAATGGCAAGCTGGAAATAGCGGAAAACACTCTTTTCCCTTTTTGAACAAGTAATGTGATCTGCTTTCTAGTTGTCTTTTTCACATTTGGAGATTCCATTTCCTTTTTCATCTAGTAACACCGAACTTTTAGTACAACATAGCAAATCTAGCAAATATAAACTTGGTTAAGATTTGTTCATAATAATTATGAATAACTGCAAGTATTTTGATGAAATCAGTAAATTATTGTATAAAAGACCATTCAAAGATGTTTTTGTTGAACAAACAAAAAATTAATTGCGTGCAAGAAAAGGGGACAAAACAAGCGCGCTTCCTGTAGCAAACCTAAAACGACCTATTACCTTCAGGTCTATTGCCTTTGCCAACGCTTACAAAAACATTTCGAACTGCCATAAACATTGTCTATTTTATGCTGCTTCGTACAGTATATTTTGGCTCTTTTCAATAAAAAACGGTAATACCGGAGGTGTAAGCAAGGGCGCGAATTTTACGGCATTACTTTATTTTTAGCTGTAAACGAATTTGGTAGCCAATCGTCGCAATTGACCCTAATATGACACATGTCCAGACTAAATCCAATAATCCAAACATTTTTCCACCTAATTTTAGTTTTATTGAACAAATTCTATGGGTGGAGCATCCTATATAAATGTAATTGTGAACCGTTCATAACTTTTATGAAAAATAAAAAAGCTGTACAATAATGATCATAAAAAATAGACGTTTGGCTGGAAGATTGCTATTTGTTTAAAAATCTGATTGGCGGCATTTCCTCTTTTCGGTCATTTCAATTTCTTGCCACAAACTCGAAATTCCAGAGCCTCGCAAAACAAATATTTCCAGCTATATTCTACAAGCACTTCAACAATTTATTTCACACAAATTTTCTGTTGCTGTTTAGACGATTGTCGATGTTTTATGAAGTATTATGAACAAATCACAACTTAATTTATATTTAACTGAGCGAATAACTAAACTACGTAAAAATGGTGAAAATATGTTTGGACTATTAGATTTAGCTTCAATCGGTGTAATCTTTGCTTCATTTGTAGTTATAATGTACAACATCAGATTAGAACTCAAAATCAAAGTTTAACACAAGAAACATATTTTTGTGTACTTGGAATGAACGAAGGAGAAAAACATGGAATTCAAAAACATACACGAAGCATTGAAATATATAAGTCGTCAATCAAAAGCCTACCCGAGCGAAATAGACTATTATTCGTCGGAAGAATACAAAAAAATCTATCCAGAGCTTTGTCGTGTAAATCGCTTGTTGCAAGCTGCATATAATGTTCATCATGAAGGTAGTACCGTGCCCTTGCGCTAAGATGCGAATGCACAGCTTTCTAACCGATTGCTTTAAAGAGAAAGGCGAAATAGTAACATTAAATGCGCTACTCTCATAACGCTGATTTGAAAGAACCGATGAAGTGGAAGATGAAAAGCATTCCCTTGAAAGATTTTCTGAAGGACATAATATCGACCAGACAGCGTCGAGGAATGCAACAAAGCCGCGGTCACATTCGCTTTGACATACAAAGCCCACCGCCAAAAAACTACTCAAGGATTAAGGGGACTGAGAATTAGTCATTAGTGTGGCTGGCGGGGTTATTTGGAAAAAGCTGCTTCGTTGCAAATTTACGAGGTCTTCGATGACCTAGCGACATCACCCAATGGTTTGACAAGCGAAGAGGCAAAAATTCGCTTAGCTAAAAATGGCTACAACCAACTTTCCGAAAAAAGACAATTACCATTTATTCATAAATTTATTAGAAACCTTCGAGACCTATTCGGCATTTTATTGCTTGTTGCAAGCGTCTTATCTTACATTAGCGGCAGTCCAGAACTTGCCCTAATCATACTCGCAGTTGTTTTCGTAAACATTTTTGTAAGCATGTTCCAAGAGTCCCGTGCAGAAAAGGCGATGGCGACTCTGAGAAGCTGGATGCCTGAGTTTGCCAAAGTAATTCGAGACGGAGAACTCAAAAAAATCTCAGTCCGAGAAATTGTTCCCGGAGACATTATATTTCTTGACGAAGGCGACCGTGTACCGGCGGACGCACGCTTATTTGAGACTTTTGACTTGTGGACCAATAATGTCCCCTTGACAGGCGAGTCCGAACCGCAGCCCCGTGTCGCTGAATCGGTACAAGTCGTAGAGAAAGCCTACATGTACGCACCTAATCTCGTGTTCATGAGCACTAGCGTAGCGAAAGGCCAGGGAAAAGCCGTTGTCTACTCAACCGGCATGGACACCCAGTTTGGGAAAATCGCTAATCTAACCCAAACAATCCATGAAGAGGAAAGCCCGCTTCAGAAGGAAATCGCTTTAACAGCAAAGTATGACTTCATAATTGCTCTTGGCGTTGGCGCAACTTTTTTTGCCGCTAGTTTTCTATTTCTGCATGCAACTTTAGCTACAAGCATTTTCTTCATGATTGGTGTAATGGTTGCATGTGTTCCTGAAGGATTGCAAGTCACCGTGTCAAGCGCCTTAGCCATCAACGTTCTAAAGATGGTCAAACAGAACGTTTTAGTAAAACGGTTATCAGCCGTGCAAACATTAGGCAGCGTCACTGTAATCTGCACAGATAAGACAGGCACAATAACAAAAGGCGAAATGACTGTAAACAAACTATGGGTTTACAACTACGTTGTGGACGTTTCCGGCTTAGGCTATACGCCTGAAGGCGATTTCACAACAAACGGTCAGCCATTGCAGGAAGGGCAAACAGGTTCACTAGAGAAACTTATTGAGATTGCCGCACTTTGCAACGGAGCAAAGTTGGATCCACCTTCGGATAAAAACAAAAATTGGAGCGTGATAGGTGATCCTACTGACGGGGCTTTGCTCGTCGCGGCACTTAAGTCGAATGTAAATGTGCAGAATGCTCTGGATAAGAAACCGATTGTGCATCTTTTGCCGTTTAGTTTTGAGCGGAAACGCATGAGTACCGTGCATAAATTGAACGACGATTTCTATATTTATACGAAAGGTGCTCCCAGAAACATCTTAGACATATGCAACAGACTGCTTGTAGGCGGCGAAGTTAAAGGCTTAGACGAAGAAAACATGTTGCTTATTGAATCAAGGATTCGCGAGTTTGCCGATCAAGGCTTGAGAGTTATCGCTGTAGCATATAAGGTGATATCCAAAAACCAATATGACGAAGACGAAGCAGAGAAAGACCTAATTTTTGTCGGTTTAACTGCAATGCGTGATCCCCCGAGAGTGGAAGTTAAAGACGCCGTTTTGGAGGCAAAACAAGCAGGAGTGAAGACTGTCATTATCACAGGTGACTATGGACCAACCGCTCAAGCTATTGCTCAAGAAGTTGCAATTGCCTCGAGGGACTGTTGCCAGGCTATTCGGGGCGTAGACTTGGAAGATTTAAGTGACCAAGCAATCATAGATGAAGTTCGCAAAGGCAACGTGATTTTTGCTCGTGTTTCGCCTGAACAGAAACTTCGTATAGTTACAGTGCTCAAGAAGAGCGGAGAAATCGTTGCAGTAACTGGTGACGGAGCAAACGATGCGCCTTCGCTTAAGGAAGCTGACATCGGCGTTGCCATGGGCGCTTCAGGCACAGACGTTGCTCGTGAAGCCGCCGACATAGTTTTGCTCAATGATAGCTTTGCATCCATTGTTGAAGCCATTGAATCAGGACGAGCTATTTACGAAAACATTCGTAAATTTATTGTTTATGTGTTTTCGCATAACTGGGCTGAACTGATTCCTTTCATACTTTACGCGGTGTTAGGTATTCCTTTGCCGTTGCTTGTGCCGCAAGTTTTAGCTATTGACCTTGCCATTGACGTTATTCCTTCTCTGGC
>JBEKVK010000133.1:0-4578 GCA_049514075.1 Bathyarchaeia archaeon
TCTATCTTGGCAATTATTCCGCCTCCAAAACCATTGGTCTGGGACAAGTTTTTCACGTCTTCTGCATTCCTTGTGAATGAAAGCGCAACGTATTCCACGTCATGTTTTTTTGCAAAACTTATAATCTCCAAGTCTTTTTCGGTGAAGGTTGGAACTGAAAGATGCTTATTAGGAATGTTAACACGTTTTCCATCTTTTATGACGCCGCCGTCCAAGGTCAAAAGCCGAAGTTTGCGATCTTTCAATTCAACTACATGTGTTCTGATTTTTCCATTGTCAATGTATACTTCGTCATCAACTCTCATTTCGTCATAGAAATCGTGATTGAAACTGACTTCTTCCCCGTCGAAGCCTAATTCCAGAATGTCTCCCTTGCTGAAAATTTTTCGTTGAGATGCCCTGATTCTAATCTCGGGTCCTTTGATATCAATTATTACGGGTATATCCGCAACTTCCCGCACTGTTTTTATAACCGATTCATACTGAGCGAGATTTCCATAAGCGGTATTTATTCTTGCTCCGTTCATGCCCGCTTGAAACATTTTTTCAATCGTTTGCTTTGAAAAACTAGCGGGACCCAAAGTACATACAATCTTTGTTTTCTTCAAAAAAATCTCTCTATCATCCTATAACACCGCACATGCAAAGTTAAAGTTAACGGCGAGTAATTCAGACTTGACTCTGAAAATTCGGCTACGTCCACTTTAAGAAAGGAGAATAATAACCTAACCTGAAATAATGTAGCTTTATCTCTTTGGCTTAATTAACTCAACCATATTTTAAATAACGTGTGCCACGCGCGAATTCAAATACTTCTAAGAAACAGTTAGAGAAACACTTAAGTTCTTAAATAGTTAGAGTTTGCCAAATTCCTGCAGATAGGTTATAGTTAAGTTACTTTGTGCGCTCTAGTTCGCTTCGAAAATGTAGTTGTGCCTTCACACTCACAAGAAGCTATAAGGCTCTCCCCATGTTTGTTCCCTATTCAGGTCGTGTCCATATTCTGTCCAAGATAGCAATAACCAAAAAGCGGACTATAGAAAAATCTAAAAACCTAAACTTGCTGAAAACTGTTCCCTTTGAAAGCGGCTTTCATTTTTACACAGAACAGGGGAAATACACCGGAATAACTGCATGTAGCGTTGTGGAGTTCTCTGAAAAACTCCAAACATTACTCATTCAATCCGTAACGTTCCATTTTCAGCGGCAAGACTTTCAAAAATGGTTCAAAAATACAATTGGCGATGAAGAATTAGCCAAAAAAATTGACCAGATTAAAGTCCGTCCTAAAGAAGAGGATTTGAGGAAAGAGCTTTCCCAAACGGTTCAAAATCGCATTGCCGAATTACAACGCTCGTAAACATTTCTCCAAGCGTGATAATTTAATGTGCGTTTTGCTCGTTTCCTCTGAAAAAAGTCATTATGACGTATCTTCAACATAATGTATTTTGTTAGGTGAGTATAAAAGATGAGAATAGCATTTTTCGAAGTCGAAGCATGGGAAGAAGAATACCTCAAAGGAAAGCTGAGCGGTCACCAACTGAAATTTTCAGATGAAGAGCTAAATTTGGAAAATGCCGTGCAAATAAAAGATTTTGACGCCGTTTCAGTCTTCATCTACTCCAAAATAGACGAGCAAGTCATTCGGGAAAGTCCAAATTTGAAATTAATAACTACAAGATCTACCGGCTTTGACCATATCGATTTAGAAGTGTGCAAGAAACAGGGGATTACAGTTTGCAACGTTCCATCTTACGGTGAGAACACTGTTGCCGAGCACACGTTTGCTTTGATTCTGTCCTTGTCGAGAAACATGTGCAAGGCATGCATTAGACGTTTTGAACAGGATTTCTCAATAGAGGGGTTAGAGGGGTTTGATTTGAAAGGAAAAACTATAGGCGTCATAGGAACTGGCCAGATCGGCTTGCACGTTATTAGGATTGCAAAAGGCTTCGGCATGAACGTCGTAGCCTATGACGTCCGCCAAAACAAACTTCTATCGGAGGTCTTGGGATTTGAATATGTTACGCTGGAAGAACTTTTAGCTAGGTCAGATGTGATTACGTTGCATGTGCCCTACATGAAAGCCACACATCATCTCATGAACAAAGATACCTTCAAGCTTGTTAAGAAAGGTGCCATTCTGATAAACACTGCAAGAGGAAGTATCGTGGACACTGAAGCATTAATCGATGCCCTTGACAACAAAATACTGGCTGGTGCTGGCCTTGACGTCTTTGAAGGTGAAGAAGTTATAAAGGAGGAAAAACAACTTTTATACGACCCTAAGAACCTCGAAATCTTGGCCAGCTTGGTTAAGGATCACATTCTGCTAAGCAAAGACAATGTTGTTTTTACGCCTCACATAGCTTTCTACAGCAAAGAAGCCCTGGAAAGAATACTTGAAACAACAGTAGAAAACATAGCTGCTTTCGTTTCTGGGAAACCACAGAACGTTGTTCAACTCAACCCGACATAGCTATTGGCGGAATGGCGGACAATTATTGGAATTTGTAAGCTTATTGGGTAACGTAAGAGAAAAAATTATGGAATCATGAAAAGGTGAATTGTTTGAGAATCGCAGTTTTTGTAATGGAGTATCCGCCTGCAATCGTCGGTGGATTGGGAACCTACGCTGAGTACGTAACTAAGGAGTTTGTGGCTTTGGGACGGGATGTCTCTGTTTACACACTTAATCCCGGAAACCTGAAAACAAGAGAAATCTTGGGCGGGGTAGAAATTCATAGGCCACTCCTTGTGGAAGCTAGCAATGTATTTCCATTGTTTGTGGCAGACGACCTTAAAAGATGGGGTACAAACATAAAATTCTTCACCGACATATTCGCTTACAATATGTTGTCAGCTGCAAAAATGATAAACGACGTCATAAAGAAGGAGAACTGCGACTACGGCGTAGTTTCAATTAACGACTGGTTGAGCAGTATAGCAGGAATAATCTGCAAGAACGAGTTGAAAATACCTGTAATATTTCACGTACACTCCACAGAGTGGGGAAGAAGCGGCGGAGAAGGCTCAGCAACTGTGAATCATCTGGAGTCAGAGATGGCTCAAAAAGCAGACGGAATAATAACAGTAAGTCACGCAATGAAGGAAGATTTAGCTAAGCATGGGTGGCCAGAGTCAAAAATACATGTGGTTTGGAACGGCGTTGACCCAGGAAAATACGATCCTCAAAAATCCAAGTCAGAAGATGTGCAGAAGCTCAGACAAAGATATGGAATAGCCAAAGATGAAACCATGTTACTTTTCTTGGGCCGTTTGACGTGGGTTAAAGGTGTCCGGAACCTTGTTCAAGGGATTCCTTTGGTCTTAGCTGAATATCCAAAGACAAAGCTGGTGATACTTGGAAAAGGCGAGGAGCAGCAGGATATAACTGAACTTGCGGATCGACTGGGCATTAGCAAAAACGTAGTTTACCGTCCAGAATTTGTGTCTGAAGAGGAGCGGATTTTGCATTATGCGGCTTCTGATTTGTGCGTTTTCCCTTCTGTCTATGAGCCGTTTGGCATTGTGAGCTTGGAAGCTATGTCTATGGAAAAACCTGTGGTGGTCGGCGCTAAGGGTGTGGTTGGTTTTCGTGAGCAAGTCATTCCGGCTGGTCCGGAGCAAAACGGGGTTCATGTGGATGGTGGGAGCCCAGTAGACATTGCGTGGGGTCTCATAGAGGTGCTCAAAGATCCGTCTAGAGCCAAGCAGTGGGGTATTAATGGGCGAAAAGTAGTTTTGAAGCATTTCACTTGGAGAAGTGTTGCTGAGCAAACTCTTGTCATCTATGACAACTATGCCAGCAAGAAAGCAACTTGAGATCGGCATTAGACACTTGCAGAGGCATTAATGAAAAGATAGCAAAACTAAACGTTAGTTTGTTGAATTGTCGCAGACAATCAAGACTTCAAACAACTATCATAATTATAAAACTTCAAAGCGTGCTTAAAGTAAGTCTTTTCAAAAGATAAAGAGAAAAGCTATAACATTCATATTCGTTTTGTCTATTTGAGGACTAATTTTTGAAGATTATAGGCGTAGTGACAAGTGGCGGAGACGCGCCCGGAATGAACGCAGCAATTCGAGGCGTTGTCCGAATTGCTAACTCAAAAAACATGGAAGTTATAGGGTTCGAAAGGGGTTGGGAAGGCTTACTAACAAACTCATTTAGACGATTGGCTCCCCGCTCCGTTGGCGGAATATTACATTTAGGCGGAACCATCCTTCACACATCAAGATGCCCAGAATTCAAAAAAGAAGAAGCAATCGAGGAAGCAGCCGAAACTTTTGCATTAAACAAAGTCGATGGCCTTATTGTTATTGGAGGTAACGGTTCCCTCCAAGGAGCGCTGGAACTTTCCAAAAAAACCGATACATCAATCATGGGTGTTCCAGCGTCAATTGATAACGACGTTTTTGGAACAGACGAAACTATAGGATTTGACACCGCAGTAAATACGGCAGTAAACGAAATCGACAAGATTCGAGACACAGCAGTCTCCCTTGAAAGAATCTTCATAGTTGAAGTCATGGGGCGAACAAGAGGGTTCCTTGCACTAAATGTGGGCGTCA
>JBEKVK010000134.1:0-7566 GCA_049514075.1 Bathyarchaeia archaeon
AAGCGTTTTCTTGAGATGCTGGGGCTTTGGGACAAAAGAAATGTTTTGGCAGGGACCTTTTCCAAGGGCATGAAACAAAAACTCGCCATAGCCCGGGCATTAATTCATGAACCGCAAGTCCTGTTCATGGACGAGCCCACTGCAAATCTAGATCCTGAGGCTGCAAAAACAGTCAGAGAGTTCATTCTTCAATTGAAAAAAGAGAAGAAGACAATCTTTCTGAACACGCACAATCTCGACGAGGCACAGAGAATCTGTGACAGGGTAGCAATAATGAATACGAGCCTTAGGGCAATGGGTACTCCTCAGGACCTTGAAAAGTCAGTTAGCAACAGAAAGACAGTTATCGGATTGGAACAGCAAGTGAACGATGCGGTTTTGGCGGCTCTGAAAAAACTGCCGCTCAAGAACCTGTCAAGTGAGGGCGACACGATAACATTTGATGTTGAAGACCCAGATAAGGAGAATTCACCTGTTGTAGAGGCTATAATAAAGGCTGGCGGTCATGTCCGATCAATCAATGTTGTGGGCTCAACTTTGGAAGATACCTATCTAAAACTTGTGAGGAAATAAACATGCGGCTCTCAAAGGCGTGGATTGTAGCAGCCAGGGACTTCAAAATATTTAGGCGAGTAAAAAACGTCTGGTCCTCAATTATTATTTTCCCAGTTGTTATCTCGGTCCTGTTTCCGGTGATACTGGAGTATTTAGCATTTAGGGGGAGCCACGGACTAGCAGCGCCGGCTGTGCTTCCAAATCTGCTTAACTCCTTTTCCTTCTTTTTAGTTATAGGAGCAGCATACGTTCCCTTAGGGATTGCCTCCTACAGTATAGTGGGAGAGAAAGTCGAGAAAAGCCTGGAACCACTTCTAGCCACACCCCTTACTGACGGAGAAATATTGCTTGGAAAAGCCATTTCCGCAATTGTTCCAACTTTAGTAGCAATGTATGCTGCTGCAGTAGTCTTCATGGTAGGCATTGATGAAGCTACTTTCCATACGCTTGGCTACTATTATTTTCCAAACTGGAACATCGCCACTTTGCTCTTGGTTCTGATGCCGGTCGCCATTGTAATGAGCGTTTTGTTCGCCGTCATCGTTTCATCGCGAGTTAATGATGTGCGCAGCGCTAGCAGTTTTGGAATTTTTATTCTATTTCCACTCCTGGGCATATACCTTCTCAGCGAGACAAGCGTAATAACCCTTGACGTAAACACCCTGCTCATAATCTCAGGGGTTCTCTTAGCGGTTGATGTGGCACTGTTCTTTGTCAGCACCAAGACTTTCCGAAGGGAGGAAATACTAACAAAATGGAAGTAGCAAAGTTAGAGGAGGGAAGTTCAAAAAAATGACAAAAGCTAAGTTTGAAATAGGAGAGAAAGAAAAACACACCATTATTGTCAATAAGAATCGTCTGCTGAAATACATCAGTATAGAAGTGGATGGCAAAAAAGTCATTAATGAAGCATACTTCTCGCCAACGCCAAAGAAGTTCCAGCTCGAAGTAGGAAACACCGAAAAACACCAAGTAGAAATTGAAACTCACCCGTTATCAGCTACCACAATCTCTGTTGACGGCAAAGCTGCTCAACAAACCTAAACGCGTCAACTAAACGGCTGTTAAACGCTCAGTTAGGGCGCGAAAAGCATCATCTGGAATCAGCGCTGGACCGTTCTCGCCTATCAACTATTCATGGACGGAAAAGAAGCTCTAGCAACCTTTGAAACTGCATCGACAGCAGAAAGGTTAACCCAGCTTCTTATTCAAACTATCGGGACGGGGCAGCGCACTAAATGGAGATATTTGAATCTGGATACTAAAAATGGAGGTGATAGTAACGACGACTGAATTAACCATTGTGATAATTATCGTTGTGACCATTGCTCTTATGTTAATACTTTATTTTCTTGTAGGACCACCAGGTAACCGCAGATGGAATAGGAAAAAAAATAATGCTGGACCGGTTTCGTCTTCCCAAGTCACTGTAGGTGGCAAAGCTGCTCAAAAAACCTAAAGTTGCATGCGCGCGTGGGTGCATGCACGGGCTCAGTAGCGAAAAATAGTTAAACCTGCAAGAGAGAATCCGCACGCTCTTTTTCTTTTATACATCGTCAATCATAAATACGGCGAGCAGAGGGTAACTAACCAAAGAAGTAGTTTTTTAAGGTTGAAGCTATATCTACTGCGCCAGATATTTGGCGAGCGATAGTTCAAAGGCTGTTCTGTCTCGCCCCTCACCCCAAAAGTTACACATCTATTACCTCAGTCATGGGCTTGCTCGTGTGGAATTTAAACGTGGGTGTAAACCTAACATCCCGCGCCATTTCGAATTATGGCATTCTGTTTCTCAATTTATGTTACATATCTGTTGCGAAGAGAGTGTGTATTGTGGATTTTTAAAAAAAAAGAAAAAATGGGGATTTTTAGGCAACAACGTGTATTGTCCAGAAGTCACTGGAGAGATTTTGGTCAAGCAGATATCCGTATGGAATAGTAAAGTAACCCTTCATACCCCAGCCATCTCCCCATGAGTTTCTAACAATAAACCTTTGAGAAGCGTCGTCATACCCGACAGCCATGACTGCATGTCCTCCCATCGTTTTCTCTCCTGGTGCAGGCATTGGAACGATGCCGCTCTGTGCAACAGTGTCACTTTCGAAGCTTGCGTAGACGGTGAATCCGAAGACGAAGGGGTAACCCGAAGCCAAACATCCCTTGAATTGATTAGCATCTTGAAGAAGTCTTTGATAACTAAGCGCTTTGTATTTCTTTGCGCTGCTGTAGCAATTTGATGGTGGCTTAACTGCGAATTTGGCGATGATATAAGGCCAAAGGGTCTCAGGACAGTCTCCTAGTGTCGCTACACTTTTAATGCCGTCTCGAATTTGGGCACCGGAATCTGAAGCAATTGTCCCCTCGATAACCCGCTCATTGTAGTATATGAAAAGTCTCGACGGAAGAAAGATATTCTTTTCTTGCTGTTTCATTAAATCAAACTCGACTGCAGCGGCAATAGCGTTGGCAGTACAACTTCCCAATTGGCCTTGGTCATAAACAGGGGGGCATTGTTTTGTCAAGTCCGTGTTTGTAGGGAGTGTAGCAAGGACTGTAGGTGCAGCACTGTACAAAAAGTCGCGATGATCTGGCAGATCTGGAATCCAGCCATATTTTTGAATTTTCATAGTTCTTATAGACATTTTGAATTTCTCCAAGAACTACAAGTAGTTACTGTGATTCCTTAAGATTTAAGGCTTTTTAGAATAACTTCTCTCTGAGATTTTAGATTAACCGAAAAATTAACTTTTGATATTGATTTTGAAAATTAACGTTTTCGCTATTTCAGATTCCCAAGACCTACTTTGTTTCATAGTTATGGCAGTCAAGCCTACTCTTTTAGTTTGAAACTCAAAAAGTTCTTTTCCGTCTGCCCCTATTGCTTCGGAAATTGGCGTGAAGCTTGATTTGGACTCAATTACAAAAGAAGAATCATAATTTGCATGCCACGTATAGCCTGTCGTGGGATTAGAGTCTAAAGAAATTGTGAAGGATTCGCCAACTTTGATTACGATGGGTGCATTAGGATTATTGAAGATAGCCATTTCGAGTGCCACAACTTTGGTTGTCTACTACGCCTTTACACTATCTTTAAGAGCATCCATGGAAAGGCGCATAATCAAAGACATGATCTTACTCAAGTTCAATTGGAATTTAAGTCTTTAGAAAAGCCAATTCTTTATTTAAGATCTCACTTGCGTGAATTTAAACGTGAATGTGTAAACCTAACATCCCGCGCCATTTCCAAATTCAACCAACTTGTGAACCTATTTTTGACAATCATGCTAAAATTTCAATGTAAAATTATGGCTTACCCCTAAGGTCTAGTGTTTAAATTGCGCGCGAATTTGGTTAAAGTTGCCATCAACGTCCGCGTTAAATTTAACCCAACGTTTCTGGAAGTATTATTTCTTGTTGTATTCGCTTTATGCCTTTTGAAAAGTTTTGATGAGTTTGTTTGTGTCGAAGCCTTTTGACTTTACGTATTCTATTATTTGTGAGTATAGGTTGTCATCCATTTGTGGGGTTCTGTTCAATATCCACAGATATTTGCGGTTCGGTGTGCCTACAACAGAATAATCATAGTTATTCCCCAATTTTATAATCCAATAATCGCCATAGAATGGCCAGAAGAAGGTTACTTTGAGTTTTGCGTTAAAGTTCTTATCAACAACTTTTGCTTTGCCTTTTGCCTGTTTCATCTTGCCATCTTTTGTGCATCGGTTGAGCACGGATATGCCGCCTTTTTTTGATAACGTGTAAGTGGCGGTGGTTTCGTTGCAACCTTCTTGGAATTTTGCAGGAAGGTGCGCTATCTCATACCATTCACCTAAATATTTTTCCAGCTCAACATATGGCACAACTTCAAGTGACAAGTAAATCACTTAGTATCTCCAAAGAATACATTAATTTATGGCTTTCGTGGTAACGTGCTATTGATTTAAAGACTAAGAAAGAAGAGTTGATCGTCTGAGAAACTCAGACCTATGGGGCTGAGCCCGGTAGAGGCTCAAACCATTAAGGAAAAAAAAGAATGTCTATCGATGTTGAGTTGTTCAAGTTTGCACTGTTCTTTTTCCATTTGTGCTTCGCACGTATCCTGCTGTTATGATCAAGATTCCTGCAACGAGTCCAATTACTGTGTAAAAGATGTCGTCGTTAATGTTGATGGCGCCAGTTTGTTGCAGCATTGTGGTTACTCCAAATACGAGGGCCACGCAGACAAGCATAGCTCCTGGAAATCCTCATCTGATCACCTCCCTTGGGTTAGATATCGATTTCCTTCGTGACGCTACGGTCGCCGAGTAATGGTCGAGAGCCCCGTATTGATTATCGTTCCCAGCGTGGGATTGCCTGAGTATGTTAAGCTTGATCCGCCGCTCAAATTCGCGTCTAACTTGTCGCTGACACTGATGGTTGCTGAACTACCGCCGCTCAACTGCACTGACGCGGTGTTTACATGAAAGTTAGACAGTTTCAGTCCGCCTCCGCCTGAGCATGAAGCTGACAAGCCGTTCGCCTGGCCATTCATCGTTATTGTGCTCCCGCCCGATGCGCTGACTGAGATATCGTGTGACATTGCAAAGTTTGCTACGTTTGCGCTAGAACCTTCGGTGAGATCAATTTCTTGAAGATCAGGCATCATTATTGTTGCTCTTAGTGTTCCTCCTATGTCAAATAACGTACCCGGTTGCAAACCAATCGTTAAGACGTTGCCAGTTTGTGTAACGTCGACTCTGTTGATCACGTTGCTATCAGCTGTTATTGATACGTTGTAGGAACTGCCTTGGGTAATTTGCACTTGCAATCCGTTATTCAGATTAATAATTGTAAAGTCGCTGAAGTTTTTCTGCTGAGTTTGCAGGTTCCCAGAACCAATTGGAATAACACCGGTGGCTAAAAGAAGCCCTAAGACGATAATTATTGCACCAATCGCAATCATTGCTTTCCAAAAACTCATTGTTTTTCACCTCCTCTGCGTATGGGTTGTGAATTGGAAATTGTGAGAGCCGCAGCTTGTGCCTTGGAGTTTATGCGATAGTCAAAGATTCGCTTGCTGTAACCTACAACTAACGCTGCAATCCAAAGCGCTCCTCTTAAGGTAACGTCGTAAGATATTCCCGGAGCGGAGTAATGGAGTATGGCCACTCCAAAAGTTGGTGCAGTAGAAACGGCGAGGATCGCTACGTTTATCAGGAAAATGTTTCTTGATAACGTGTATCTTTCCTGTAAGCTTTCTGAAACGTGTTTCTGCTCCTCTCTTACCAAAGACTGGTTGAAGAAGGAAAGGATCAAGAACATTGCAGCAAGGTCGATTGAGTATATTTCTGATGCAGTGGCAGGTATATTGCCCTTCAACGAGTAGAGCTCATTGAATAGGTAGGGCTCGACTGATACAGCAAAAAGTAGAAGAACGTTGAGATCAGTTAAGCCTGCTGTTTCTGAAGGCAGAATGGAAGTGACAGACGAGTATGATTGCCATATGCCTATCAAAACCAGAAAGCTGAAACCGTAAAGACCCAGAGAGGCAAAAAGTTGCTCATTGGTGGCTGGTTGCTGAGCGATCAAGATCAATGCACTGATTGACAGGGCTAGACCGAATATTAAATCGGAAAGAGCTTGAATTCTCGGTCGAATTTTCTTCGCCTTGTTTTCCATGTCAATCAACTCGTTTTTCATTTTTTTTACAAAAAAAAGAGAAGGAAAGTTTTGGGTTTACATTGGGGTTGGTTTTATGGTTTGTGCTCCCGTTTGTACTGCGTTGGTGGGTCGATGTTGTTGCCGCAATAGTTGGGCTCCTACGAGTATGAACCACAAGGCTGTGAGGAGGGCTCCAAATACGTTGAAGATGCCGAGCGCAGAGACCCAGACCGCTATACCACCGAGGATCCCCATGACGTTGACGATGACGCCGAAAACTGCTGTTGTTCTTCGGAAGAAGGTCTTTGGCATTAGCACGCTCCAAAGTAGCCATCCTACTGCTCCGACTGTGAAGCTGAAGAATGTCATAAGAGGCAGAGCATTGACAATGTTTGTTGCTTGTGAAAGTATGGATGCTTTTGCTGCTCCAGTTGCAACTGTGTAGCTTTGAGATAGGCTAACGAGTTTTAAGGAACTTGCCTCAGTTACCAAATCGTCGTAGACTATGTATGGTATCGAAATTGCGCTGCCGAGTACCGCTACTGTCTTGTTTACATTTCGCAAGACAAGATACATTGCGATTGATGGAAGGATGATGGTGATATTAACCAAAATCCAAAGCGTCCAGTCGGTGTTAGCTAATGTTACATGCTGGGAGAACAACTGTAGATATCCAATTGTGCCGCTTGGAACTCCTGAGGCGTAGAGCATTCCTGAAAGTCGGGAAAGCACAACTCCGCCGATGCCAGCTACGATCAGTAGGATCGCGCTAATACGATAGAAACCTTTTCCGCTTTTTCCTTCATAAGTTTGTTTTTGATTGTTATTCATTCTTTGTCACCCCCTCGACAATGGCTTTTTTGATATCTTCTTGGGCAAGGTTAATTCTTAGAACGCCCTTATCGCCGACGACTTCCAAGATAACGCCTTCAGCAAATTCTGCTCGTTGCAGTTCGCCTATTGTGCCTTCAACAAGTACATTTTCTAGGCCTCCGTTGGTCATGGTAACGTTCTTGAGACTAACCTTTGATTTCAGTTCGACCGAGAAGAACCGTTCTTTGTTTGTTTCTTGCATATTTTTTTCCTCGACAGACCAATTGGCTGGGAATGGCAATTAATTTTAAGTTACATTGATGTGACATTATACACAATGATGTGACTGGCTATGGACGATCAAGTAGGTCTAGACAAGTTGTTTTTCGAGTTAGCTAGTGAAAGTAGACTGGGCATATTGTTTGAACTTCAAACGAAAAACCTCAAGATGCAGGAAGTCGCTCAAAAGCTGAGTCTTACACACACCGAGGTGTTCAGACAGCTGCAACGATTAAGCGAGGCATTATTAATTCAGAAAAAGCCTGAGGGGACCTATGC
>JBEKVK010000135.1:0-4518 GCA_049514075.1 Bathyarchaeia archaeon
ACTGCTTTGAAACCGTCGAAAAAATCAAGGCTTACGTTGCCGCCAATGAGATCGCGAAGGCTGCCGCAGACAACCTCGGCGACATTCTCAAACTTGTGGTTGATGGGGGATGCCCAATCCAAGTTGTTGAACCTGCTTTCGCGCGGGGACTAGAATATTACACAGGCATGATTTTTGAAATTTACATTCCTGAGTTGGATATTGCATTGGGCGGCGGCGGAAGATATGACAGGCTTATTGAGTTATTCGGCGGTGAAGCAACACCCGCAGTAGGTTGTGCTCACGGAATTGACCGCATCGCTTTGGCACTCCAAGCCCAAAAAAACGCCTTAATCACCGAGGGCAAGAAACGCGTTCTTGTGCTCGCAGTAAACGACCCTCTCAAAGGCGAAGCACTAAAAATTGCACAGGCGCTCCGGCAGTCAGGGGTCGGAGTAGAGTTCGAAGTTATGGGTCGCAAGATGGGCAAGGCACTAGAGGACGCCGACAAACGCAAGGTTGATTACGCCGTCATTGTCGGCGAACGCGAACTCAAGGAAGGCGCCGTAATGCTTCGGAACTTGGCGAAAAGAGAACAAACCATCGTTCCAATCAAAGAACTGATGAAAAAATTTAGTTACTAGCCCAGCAAAGAAACGCTAAAAAACGCTAGCAAAAACAATTTACCTTCCGCAGCTTAGGCAACTAGCAAGAATTTTTCGGCTGGACACCAACATGACAAATCAAAAAGTCAGTAGCCCTTTGAGTAGTATCAGGGTTACGCCATTAGCAGCGGAAAGCTTCGGGGTTCGGTCTATGTGTACCTTGGCGGAGACGCCTGATGTAGCGGTGCTTTTTGACGCCGGGGTTTCGCTTTGCCCATGGCGCAGCGGTTTGCCGCCGCACCCCCGTGAGTTTCAAGCCATAGCCAAGATGCGCCGGAAAATAGCTGAAGCCGCAAGCAGAGCTGAGGTTGTCACAATCAGCCATTACCACTTCGACCATCACACCCCATCGTTTGAGGATTGGCTGGTAAACTGGACAGAAGCAAACACGACAGCACAGCGAATCTACCAAGGCAAAACAGTGCTTGCAAAAAACCCGCGGGAGCAAATCAACCCTAGTCAACGCCAGCGCGCTTGGATGTTCCAGCAGACAGGCGGCAAACACGCTAAAACCACATTAGTGGCAGACGGCAAAACGTTCACCTACGGAAAAACACAGCTGCGTTTCTCTGAACCTGTTGTCCACGGCTCGCAAAATTCAGGGTTGGGCTGGGTCATCATGGCGGTTGTCGAGTTCGCGGATGAACGATTTATGTTTGCGCCTGACGCGCAGGGACCCATGATGCAAACGACGGCGGAGACCATTTTGAAAGCTGAACCCACTGTGGCTATGATTGGTGGACCGCCTTTGTATTTGGAAGGCTCTCGGGTTGAAACGATGCAGCTGGAGCTGGCTATTAGGAACCTTGAGCAGATAGCATCTTTAGTGCCGGTGACGATTGTCGAGCACCACGCGTTGCGAGGAGAAGAGTGGCGGGGCAGGTTGGGAAAGGTTTACGAAGCCGCCTCGGCAGCGGGGCACAGCGTTGTGACAGCTGCAGAGTACGCGGGTGAAGAAAACTTGTTTTTTGAGTCCAGACGCAGACAACTTTACAGCGAAGCCCCGCCCACGGAAGAGTTTTTGTTGTGGACGAAGACTTTGAGCAGCCAAAACATTGCTAAGCCCCCATTGTAGCCTGCTACGTTGGATGGAAGGTAAATAAAGAGGTGGCGAAAAATAAATTCATTAATCAGGCAAATGATGAATCACCGTGTTGCTGTTTAGTTTAGAGGCTTTCACCGCTTCCTTCGCTCTAATCGTAGTTGCGGAGATGGGCGATAAAACCCAGTTCGTAGCCATGTCCCTAGCAACAAAATACAGCCCCTACAAGGTACTGTTCGGAATCTTTTTGGCAACAATCGCAAACTTTGCAATCATGGTAGCCATCGGCCAAGTCATAACCACTGTCGTGCCCATTGACATTATTTCCCTCGCTGCATCGCTCTCGTTCATTGCGTTCGGGCTGTGGACACTGAAACCTGAGAAACCCAAAGAAGAGAACCCCAAGCTCAGCCGCTTCGGAATCGTTGGAACAGTTGCAGCCGCTTTCTTCATCGCAGAGTTTGGAGACAAAACCCAACTCACCACCATCAGTTTGGCGGCCGAATACCAAAGCGCCCTCGCCGTCTTGATTGGGGCAGTATTGGGCATGCTAGTTGCAGACGGGGTTGGAATTGCAGCAGGAGTCATCTTAGGCAAACACATTCCAGAAAAAACACTGAAGTTGATTTCAGCAGCAATATTCATCGTGTTCGGGCTCGTCGGCGTCTACGAAGTTCTTACACGCCAAATCGGGCCGGCTAACACAACGCTCGTGCTGGTGTCACTTATCTTTTTCTGCCTCATAGTAAGTTGGCTTTTGACGCATAAACACAAACCTGCCTAACCCAAGTATTCCACTTAAGAAACTTAATATGGCAAGCAAAACTAGTTGAACCTGGAGTTGCGGCAACTTTGGATAGCAATCATCTTGTCATGGCGGAATTCAGCATTGTCCCCATCGGTACAGGCGAAACAAGCGTTGGCCGTTTCGTGGCGACAGCTGTTTTGGCGTTTTCTCATGTAGAGGGACTGAGTTTTGAAGTTACCCCAATGGGCACGGTTCTCGCTGCAAACGATTTGGACACGATTTTTGAAGCTGTCAGAAGGGCTCATGAGGCTGTAGTTGCGTTAGGTGCTAGAAGAGTTTCGTCAACCTTGAAAATAGATGACCGTCGAGACAAGCCACGGAGCATGCACGATAAAGTTGACGCGGTTAAAAAATATATGAAAGAAGCCGAAGCAAATTCGCGTGGACACTGAAAAACTCGCAAAAATCTAAGCGTGCTTTCTGGGTTTTGTCATGGCGGCGGCTTTTTTGAGTTCTATGGGCGTGAATACCCGAAAGAAAGTTCGGAAATCAGGATCCAATTGCTCAATCACCAAAGTTGAAACATAACGCACTCCACGTAAGCAACCAGCGATCCCGGACACGTCAACTTCGCCAGCCTCCAACGCTTTCTTAGCCGCTTCCAAAGCCAAACCAGTGTGATAGACCGCATGCAACGGCTCGATCTCGCTGCTCGTCCATCGAGGAACAACCGCCGACTTACCCGCGGACAACTCAAAAAGCAGGGAAACAACCTCCTTGGAGATAAACGGCGCATTATAGGGCAAAACCAGCGAATAATCGCCCTGAGCCGCCTCAAAACCCGTTAGGGCTGCAGCTAAAGATCCTTGAGGCTCATCCGAGTTGATGATGAATTTTACATTAGAAGACGAAACCACTTTGGCGTAAAAGTCTGACTGCTCCTTTGAAGCCGTAACCACAAGTACTTCGCCAACAACGCCCTTGACAGCGTCAACCACATGGTTCAACAACGGCTTATTGGCCACCTTCAACAGACCAATATCTTCATCGAATTTGCCTTGGGAACCCTCAGCCAAAATAATTGCAGATCTATCCAAACAGCAAACCTCTCCCCTCATGAATTGCAAACAAGTTAAAAAAACATGTGGAGTGAACCCAAGAAAAAATGAAAGAGGCAAATCGTAGCGTCTGCTTTTAACTCTGACGGATGTAAAAAGAAAATAATGGTTTGGAATCTCGTCCAGACGTTTTTGTGTATAATCAGGCAAGTAAAATTTACATAATTTTCATTTACAGTTTAATTTTGTCATTGAATAGATAGATTGTTTTTCAGTTAGAGTTTGCCATGCTGTTTTGTCAAAAAAAATGTTGCCTCAAAAGCTTCTGCGTAGGTTTTTTCACTCATGCTTGTCAGCAATTTTCTTAAGTTGATTCTGCATTAACTTCTGGTTTGCGTGGTAGCGTCATGCGTAGGCGCGAAGCAATTAAAGTTCTCAGGGAGATTTGCGAGTGCGTACCAGACGCTTTTGTAAGCAGCGTTTCGCTGTCGCCGAAGACGTTTTCCCGAAGAGATTTTGAGCTTAGGATAAACGCAGCTCTGACCGGAAATAACCTTATGGATGTGGAGACCCTCGTGAGGAAAAACGGTTTGATGTTAAATGAAAACAATGGATCACTGTTGATTTATGGGTCTAAAACAAAAAAACGTGACATGCAAATCGTTGCATAGAAATGTTTAGAAAACGCTGGTTTCAAAAAACGGCTGGGTGGGTACGCCCAAAGTGCAGCGGAATTGTTGGATAAATTTTGGGTTGCTAAAAAGTGGAAAAAGTGGTTTATATTTGGTCGGTTTCTATTTTTTTCGCCATTTCCGCAAGAATCTTCGTGAAGGGGTGGTCAGGTTTATCCTCTGCGAAGATAAAGTTGCCTTCAGCTCGCAGAACCTCGCAGAAGCAGGGCACTAGTCCCAGAAGTGGCACTTGGTATGCATCTTTGATTTTGGCGCTCATCTCCGCTTTCTTTGCTGTGGCTGTGGCAGATCCATCCAACACTTTGTTCAGAACCAAACCCGTCTTCTTCTCAAA
>JBEKVK010000136.1:0-4515 GCA_049514075.1 Bathyarchaeia archaeon
CCTGGACCACTAACATGGCTTGACGGAATTATATATTAGCGCACGTGATCGTTACTCAGACCCTATCTTAACTGTTACAGTTTAGCACGTATGCGTGTTCCTAAATTCTTAATAACTTTAAGTTCAGTTTTATGGACACATGCCTTACTTTTCCCCTTTTGATGTGAATACTCTCGGGGTGTTCTAATGTTTAGAATTAAATTCAGGGATTCTTTTGTTTAATAAGCGGTAATATGGCGACTAAAGACGAACCACAGAGCAAAAAGAAAAGAAGGACTGTTCTAACATTAGCAGTCATAGCGCTGATTATTGTTTTAGCAGTGTTAACTTTTATTATTCTTTACTTTCCTCATAACCAAACTTCGACTCCCACAGCAGCAAACGTGGAGCCAATTGCGCCCCAATACCTGCCTTACGAAGGGAATGCAAGCAGAATATTTGTGGTCTCAGCAACGCCAAGCTACGGCTCCTACCCTGGACCAACAGTTCCCCAAACAGATGGCACGCCGGGGATTAAAAAAGGGGCACCTTGTTTCATAATTAATGTAACAGTCAGAAATGACTATTCAGCAGAAAACCCGCTGCCCGATCATAACATCTTTAATTTTAGCAACCCGATGGCTAGCGCTTTCTTAACAGCGAAAATCTTTAACAACCAAGACCAAATTAGTGCAACAGATGTAACCCCACCCTATCCTCCAGTTCCAATTCCTGGCGCATTAGTATATGATTTAGCCAGCGGAAAAAGCACCACAGTAACTATCTATTTAGCCACAAACCATCAAGACATTAACCGTTTTGAAATAATTCTCGAATACGTTGGATCCGTACCACCACCATAAAAGCTCGTGTTTATCTCATTCACCCGAAGCTGAAAGATTAAAAATAAACGGCGCCAACGCTAATCACGCAATTTCAGTAATCAATTTAATTCTGACCTTGACGAAATAGGCACTGCAGGAGCAGGATGGATTAACTCTTTTACAGTCTCTATGAAGATATTAGTTCTAGTATTTTCTTGATAACGTCGATCCCCGAAATCACACCAATCAATTTACCGTCTTTATCTATAACAAAAACGTGATCTTCCTCATTTTCCATCATAAGCTGAGCAATATTTTCCACGCTTGCCTTCTCGTTTA
Organism: Bathyarchaeia archaeon; assembly: GCA_049514075.1. Lineage (GTDB taxonomy): Archaea > Thermoproteota > Bathyarchaeia > Bathyarchaeales > Bathycorpusculaceae > Bathycorpusculum. The sequence goes on from JBEKVK010000136.1 coordinate 1,143, forward strand.
TCAGCATCGGTTTATGCATCACGGACTCAGAAAGGCTAATTTCCTGATGGTAAATGTTAACGTAGCCGAGATCTTCCAAATTGACTACTCCCGCCACGTGAGCCTTGTCGTCGACCACAGGCAGCACTCGGAATTTAGTATCTTTAAATTTTTCAAGTGCTTGCCAAACAGTCGTACCCAAACCAAGCACAACAGGATTTTTTGTCATAACTTCATCCGCCGTAGTCGTTTTCATTTTATCCGGAATCAAATTTTCGCCTTTGCTATAGAACCTTTCAAGTGCCAACTCCTCGGTCTTAAGTCTGGTACGAGGCTGTAAAGAATAAAACGAGTTCTTTCCTGAGATAAGATAACTAATTCCGCTCGCCAGAAGCGCAGGGATCGCAAATGCGCCTCCCAAAGTCTCGACAACAAAAGCCACTGGTGTCAGCAGAACCTTGTGGGTTCCTGCAAGTAAAGCCGCCATGCCCACAGCTATGAACAGCACAGCGAAGCTAACATTGAAGAACCTGCTAAATATGTAGCCTAATCCCGCGCCTATCACGATAGTTGGGAAAAATAAGCCGCCAGTGCCCCCGAAGTTCAGCGTAGTAGATGTGGCAAAGGTCTTAAGCAGCACAATCACGATTAATACTGCAATGCTGAGGGTTGTTCCCTGAATAATGGCATGGACGAAGTTTAATCCGACACCGATAGTGTAAAGGGAGAAGGTTCCAGAAAGGATCAAAACGAAAGCACCCAAGGCTACTAAGCCTCCAGACCCGATTCTTTTGCGCAATCTAAAAACATGACTCTCTATCCACGAAAAAGTCTTCGTGAAGAAAACAGCGTATAACCCACAGATTGAGCCCAACAACAAAGAAAGCCCGATTTCGTAAAGGCTTAAATGTATGTTTCCAACGGCCCCAAAAATGGGCTCACCGCCCAAAATAGCTACAGAAAGCAGATATGCTGGCACAGAAGCTATTATAGCTCCGATAAAGGCTTCTGTGTCTAGGTCGTTTTTGTAGGGAATCTCCAACGCAAAAAGAATAGCCGTCAAAGGCGTTCGAAACGTCGCCGCTAAACCTGCAGCGGCTCCGGCAATGAACAGTCTTCGCCGTAGGTCAGATCGAATCTTGAAGCGTTTTGAAAGAGCAGACGCTAAACCGCCTCCTGCAAGAAGGCTTGGTCCCTCGGGTCCTGCACTTCCACCTAGTCCAATCGTAAGCATAGCAGCGGTCGGTTTTACTACTGTGTCCCTGAAATCAAGCTCACCATTGTTAAGATGGTAGGCTTCCAAAACAGCATGGGTTCCCGAACCCGTTGTTTTAGTTTTGGCAAAGCGTTTCACCAGTAAGAAGGGTACACCTATTGCAGCAAAGGATAAAGGAATAAGGATGAAAATCGAGTATGAAAGAGCTTGCGCGGATAAATTTGACAGGAGCAAGTACAGGAGGTAAAAAGCTATCGCCACAGTTGCAGCTAACAAGCCAACTCCGGCAACCAACAAATAATACAGGCTATCATTTAATTTGCTCATTAATTCTGTCAGACAAGTTCATTTTGACATATAAGTTTAATGTCAATTCTTTTCTTAAAGCATCGGTGCAGGAGAGTACACATGCGCTGTTATGTCAGACAAAGCTTCTTCATGTCCCATTAATCTGAAGAAGTGAATCTTGAGCTGGTCTGTTATCAGAAAACTAAGCAATGCATAACCCCATATGAAGGCGGCAAATCCCCAACCAATCGGAGTCATAAATACGCCGAAGACAGCGAACAACGTGCCAATAATTTGAGTCCCCTCAGTGGCTGCAAAGAGAATACTAGCTGGCAAGGGACGTTTCCAGAAGTGGTGCACTCCAGTTCGTGCCAAATAAATCGTCAGGTGCCCGGCAACAGCCATTTTAAGGAAAATCAGCGTCTGCAGCGTACCAACGCTTAAGTGGAATACATATAAGCCAATTATTAAGAGTCCGAAGCTTGAAACGACACCTGTTGCGCCCAGCAGAGAAGCCACAATCAATACACCACGCATGTTCCAGCGAACGGGTTTCTCCTGTACTCTCACATTATCGTATGCAATTGTCATGATAGGTATGTCATTGAGCAATGCCAAAATGACTATCATAACTGCCGTAACAGGATAGAAGTTGAAAACAAGAATTGCAAGACTAATGAAAATCAGTACTCGAGAAGTCTCGGCGATGCGGTAGACTGCATAATTGGTCATGCGTTCGAAAATCTTGCGGCTCTCTTTTATCGCGTCAATGATAACGGAAAGCCCCGGCCTCGTTAGAACCACGTCCGCTGCGGATTTAGCTGCATCAGTGGCTCCGTCAACGGCAACTCCTGCATCTGCTTTCTTTAATGCTGGAGCATCGTTAACTCCGTCGCCTGTCATCCCGACAATGTGTCCTTTTCCCTGAAGTAACTCAACGATACGATACTTGTGCTCAGGAAAAACCTGGGCAAACCCATCGGCATTCTCAATAATGTCTTTTGCCTCACTGTCAGGCTTGTCCATAAAATCGGAAGCGGGTATGATGTTGGTGCCCAGATTAACTTCTCGAGCAATCTGCTTAGCTATTGCAATGTGGTCGCCGGTGACCATCTTGACGTTTATGCCCATCTTTTGGGCTGTTTTTATTGTCTCAGCTGAGTCGTCGCGAGGCGGGTCGTAAATTGCAAGAAGGCCAACAAATTGCCAGTTACCCTCTTCGTCTCTCTTAACCACGCCTAACGCTCGGTGACCTTTTTTTGCGAAATTGTTTACAATTTCGTTAACTCTATCTTCGATTTCTGTCTTGTTGGAAACGAGAGACAAAACAACTTGCGGCGCACCCTTGGCAACTTGGAAGTGCCCACCATCATGGCTCTCCACAGTGGCTTCCGTTCTCTTCAAAACAGGGTCAAAGGGCTTAAAATCAACAACGTTGTATCGACCAAGAGCGTCAGCAACCGCTTTTACAGACCTGGCTTTGGTAATTACAGCATCATCTATGGGATCATGATTTTCTTCCCTTGAAGCCAATGTTCCATACAGGAGAGCGTCGTCGATTTCGAATTTTTCAAACGCTTTCGCTTCCGCAATAGTAAGTTCATTCTTCGTTATGGTGCCGGTCTTGTCTGAGCATAATACGTCAACCCCAGCCATTTCTTCAATTGAAACCAGTTTGCTTACGATTGCTTCTTTTTTGGCTAGAACAATTGCCCCGACAGCCATTGTGACTGTTAAAACGGCAGGCAACGCTACAGGTATTGAAGCGACAACCAAAACCAATGCAAACTGCATTATAACTAATGGGTTGACATTTCGAAAAAGCGAAGCTATGACAACTGCGGAAACCATTATTGCCGCGAGGATTATCAAGTAGTTTCCTATTTTTAT
>JBEKVK010000137.1:0-4494 GCA_049514075.1 Bathyarchaeia archaeon
ATTAAATCCAAAATTGTCACTCACATGCGTCATTATCTGCACTCTGAAAGCAAAGAGCGGGAAAGAATACTGCGCACTGTTGGCGAGAGAATCTTTAGGCCAAAAATCTACGAAGTAGGCGACGTCCGCGTAACAGTTTTAGGCGGGGCACAGGAGGTTGGACGCTCAGCTTGGCTGGTTAAGACAAGAGAAAGCAGTGTGCTATTGGACTGCGGCATTAACCCGGGTTCAAACAGGCCTTTTGAATCGTTCCCACGTTTTGACTGCCCAGAATTCCAGATTGACTCGTTGGACGCCGTAGTAATAAGCCACGCGCACCTTGACCACTGCGGTTTAGCCCCCTTTCTTTACAAGTACGGGTATGATGGTCCAATCTACTGTTCTGCACCCACTTCGAATTTGATGACTATGCTTCAACTCGACTACTTGGATGTAGCCAGCAAACAGGGTGTTACCCCTTTCTACGACCAAAAGGACGTACGGGAATGCGTTTTGCATACGATTCCTCTGCGGTACGGTGTCGTCACCGACATTGCGCCAGACATCCGTTTAACACTTCATAATTCAGGCCACATCTTAGGCGGTTCAATGGTTCACCTGCACATCGGCGAAGGCTTACACAACATCGTTTACACAAGCGACTACAAATTCGCTCGAACGATGCTGCTGGAAGCGGCGGCAACCGAGTTTCCTCGCATTGAAACCGTCATTACCGAAAGCACCTACGGCGGCGCCGACGACATAATGCCCACAAGGGTTGAAGCTGAAGAAGCTATGACCCGCGTCATAAATCAGACCTTGGAGCGCAAAGGCAAGGTTCTCATCCCGGTGCCTGCGGTTGGCAGAGCTCAGGAAATAATGCTTATTATCGACGGTTATATGAAACGGGGTTTAATGAAGGAGGCTCCGGTGTTCATTGAAGGCATGATCAGTGAAGCCACAGCCATCCACACGGCGTATCCAGAATACTTGGGCAGGGAAGTTCGTCATAGCATCCTCCATGAAGGGGTTAACCCGTTCCAAAGCGACTACTTCACAATCGTTGAGCATCCAAGCGTGAGGCAAAGCATCATCGAAGGCGAACCCTGCATCGTTCTGGCGACTTCAGGCATGCTTGAAGGCGGACCCGTAATCGAATACTTCAAAAACTGGGCAAACAACGACAAAAACACAATAATCTTCGTCAGCTACCAAATCGAAGGCACCATGGGCAGAAGAGTCCAAAAAGGCGTCAGCGAAGTAACCATGATGGACAACGAAGGCAAAATGGCGGCATTAAGCGTCAAGCTACAGGTTGAATCAATAGAAGGATTCTCAGGGCACTCAGACAGACGACAACTAATCAACTACCTGACCCATCTTACACCTAAGCCAGAACGCATTTTTGTCTGCCACGGAGAAAAACAGAAAACTATCAACTTCGCAAACTACCTCGATAACAAAGTAGGCATACCCACAGTCGCACCGGCAATATTGGAAACTTTTAGGCTGCTGTAGGCGCTGCGGTTCGTATAGAATCGTTCTGGGCGGGAGTTTTTTCACGCCAAATCCTTATGTTTTTTGGACAGATAACCACGCGTTCTTCGCCTAAACGTGCGATGTCGCCGCCGATTGACTCTGCGAACTGCGTAAGCTCGTTAACGGCGTTCTTCACGTCTTCAATGTTTTTGCTAGCAAGAGGAGTAACTCGGAGAATTATGATGTTGCCGTTTTTAACTTCGTTTTCGACGTTTTCCACATCGGAGACGGCTTTAAGAGGCATAGCTTTAAGGTACGTTTTGCTCTGAGTCTCAGCCATTTCAGGTTTCTTTTCTGGCTCGGGTGCAACGATTTCCTGTGTAGGCGCTATTTCGACGGGGGCAGGCTCTGAAGCTGGAGGCGCAGTGGCTTCCTCCTTGGGAATGTCTGGGGAAGCTTCGGCTTCTTTGGGTTCTTCTTGAGGAAGCACGGCTGGTTGTTCTGGGTTGGTTTGCTGTTTCTGCTTGTGGAATAGGCTGAATTTCATTTTCCTCTGCTCGATGTGCTATTATTGATGGTAGCTACAGTTAAGCGTTTCTTAACTTGCTACTATAGGGTCAAGATGTATTGTTCTTTGATATTTTATTTATGTTTTTCTAATCTATATTATATCCATCTGAAAGCTTCAAGAAGAATACATTTGTTCTTCAGCGATTTATTTTATTAGAATTAGGAGGTTGTTTACGACGGCGAGGGCTAGAAAGGCTGTGATTCCCACGTAGGAGACTGTGAGGGCTTTGATTGAGTAAAGGAGGGCTTTGCCGTTTTTGTTGGGTATATGAGTTAAGATTTGTCTAGCGATGACATAGGTTAAGGCTATGAATATGGTTGTTGCGATTTTGACTACTAAAAAGGCGCCAACGTTGCTGTTAACTATGACTGCCATAGCGGGGTTCAGTTCTTTGGCGCCGCTGTAAACCACGCCGATCACGGTGGTTATGCAGTCCAGTGTTCCCATTGCAACGATGAGCAGACTCAAGACTAACTCTCTTCTTAACATGTCGATGCCTTCTCCTTTCTCTCGACAATACTTTCTTGGCGAGACTGCTTAATAACAAGATTTCCGTTTTCCGATATATTACTAAACAATTCACAAAAGCAAATGCTTGCTTACGCCGATTTGAAAGCTCCGAGAAGCCGGCGGACAAAACTAAGTGCTTACTCTGAACAACATTCCTCTTTCATGGCCAGGCGACTGCTTTTTGCTGCGCATAACCCTTATATTTGAAGTGTTAAACGTTCTTGTGGAAGGTTTAGGCATGCATAAGAAACTCTTGATTCCCGGGCCAACTGAAGTTAGCCAGGAAATACTAAACGAGCAGGCGCATCTTCTCATAGGACACAGAAGCGCCGAGTTTTCAGAGCTTTACGGCGGAATAACCGCTAAGATAGCTAAATACTTCGAGCTTACGGCAGACGTCAAACCGACTGTAACCACTTCGTCAGGAACCCTTTGGTTCGACATAGTAGGCAGGAGCATAGTCAAAAAGAAAGCCTTAGCATGCGTAAACGGCGCTTTTGCACAGAGGGCTGCGGAAACCCTGCGCGCATGCGGCAAAGAAACCGATTTCTTAGAGGTTGAATGGGGCAAAGCCATCAAGCCCGAGGCTGTGGCGGAAAAGCTGGACAGCGACCAGTACGATACCTTGACGGTTTGCCATAACGAATCTTCAACGGGCGTGAGAAACCCAATAGCTGAAATCGGCAGTCTCGTACGAAAAAAATACCCAAACGTTATCTATGCAATCGACGCGGTTTCCTCGATGGCAGGCGACAAAACATTGCCAAGCCAGATCGGCTGCGACATCATTTTCGCCTCAACCCAGAAATGTTTTGCTCTTCCCCCAGGATTGACCGTTGCGTTGGTTAACGACAGGGCGCTTGAGAGAGCAAAGGAAATCCAGAACAGAGGCACTTACACAGATCTGCTTGAAATCTTCGAATTTGAGAAGAAGCACCAGACTCCATTTACCCCCTGTATTCCGCTGCTTTACGCGTTGAATAAACGCATGGATCTGCTGCTTGAGGAAACCTACGATAAGGTTTACATGCGCCACCTAGAAATGGCGATGCATACACGGCAGTGGGCGAAAAAACATTTTGAAATGTTCCCTGAACCCGGCTACGAGTCAATAACGGTCAGCTGCATAAAGAATACATTGAACAAGAACTTCAAGGAGCTAAATCAGAAGCTGGGTGAGAAAGGCTACGTTATATCTAACGGCTACGGGAAACTGGCTGATAAAACCTTCCGAATCGGACATATGGGCGAGTGGAACCTGCAGGGAATAAAAGAAGTCACAAGCTTGATTGATTCCATCTGGGGATTAAAGTGACAGCTAAAACCCACTTCTCAAGGACAAAGACTACATACTAAATTACGTAAAAAGAAATCCGCAGGCTAAAACCTTTGGTTGACATTAAACCCATCAAAGCCATACTATACACCCAGAAAGCCGGAAACCTAGCGGATCTCATAACTCAACCGTACGACAAAATTGACGCCGACATGCAAAAAGAATACTACAAAAAATCCCCTTTTAACTATTGCAGGCTTATTTTGCCGATGGAGGAAAACAAGTATGAAGCGGCTAAGCAGCGAATTGAGAAGTGGCTAGAAAAAGGCGTGCTAGCTCAAGATGATGAGCAATCGGTTTTCGTTTCTCGCCAAGAATTTGTTTTGGATGGCAGAAAGTGTTCACGCATCGGTTTTATCTCTGCAATGCGACTTTACGATTACTCTGAAAACAAAGTGTTCCCGCATGAAGGGACCTACAGTGCACCTAAAGCCGATAGACTAAACATGCTTCGGGCGGTACGGAAGAACCTCGAGTCAGTCTTCTTGATCTATTCCGACCCCGAAAGGAAAACAGTGGCTTTCCTTGACGCGACAGCGAAGACCAAACCGATAATCGAAGTTATTGATGAATTACAGGTTAAACATACGATTTGGCAGGTTTCGGACCCTGAAAAAAT
>JBEKVK010000138.1:0-7112 GCA_049514075.1 Bathyarchaeia archaeon
GGGGTTTATGGTCCCTTTTTGGTTACTTCTTTGATGACGCCGGCTGCTACTGTTGTACCCATGTCTCTGATTGCGAAGCGTCCTAGCTCTGGGAAGTCAGTGTATTGTTCGACTGCGATTGGGTGTAGCGGTTCCATTCTTACCCAAGCTGCGTCTCCTGTCTTTAGGAAAGCTGGTTTCTCTTCGGTGACTTGGCCTGTTCGTGGGTCGATCTTCTTGACGAGTTCTGTGAATCTGCAAGCAATTTGTCCTGTGTGGTAGTGTAATACTGGTGTATATCCTGCTGCAATGGCTGTTGGGTGGTAGATAACGATGATTTGTCCAATGAATTCTTTAGCTACCGTTGGCGGGTTGTCAACTGGTCCCGCTACGTCTCCTCTATGAATGTCTGCTTTTGCGATGCCTCTTACGTTCATGCCAATGTTGTCGCCTGGTTCCGCGAATGGGATCATTGTGTGGTGCATTTCGATGGATTTGACTTCTCCGGTTTTGTTGCTGGGCATGAAGATTATGTTTTGTCCTGCCTTGAGAGTGCCTGTTTCGACTCTGCCTACTGGAACTGTGCCGATGCCTGTGATGCTGTAGATGTCTTGTATGGGTACGCGTAGGGGTTTGTTGGTTGGTTTAGCTGGTACCTCGAGAAGGTCTAACGCTTCAATCAATGTTGGACCTGTATACCATGGTAACTTTTCAGTTTTCTTGATGAGGTTTTCGCCGGTCCAGCCTGAGACGGGTATGAAGTTGATTTTTTCGATTTTGAAGCCTACCATTCGGAGCATTCTTGAAACTTCGTTCTTTATCTCTTCGTATCTTTCTTTGCTATAGTTTACGGATATATCGTCCATCTTGTTGACTGCAACGATTAGTTGGCGGATACCCAAAGTGAATGCGAGGAACGCGTGTTCCCTTGTTTGGCCGCCTGGACCAATGCCTGCTTCGAACTCGCCTTTCTTGGCTGAGCAGAAAAGAACTGCGGCGTCGGCTTGGCTTGCGCCTGTAATCATGTTTTTGACGAAGTCTCGGTGTCCTGGGGCATCGATAACTGTGTAGTTGAATTTCTTAGTTTCGAATTTGAGGAACCGAAGGTCAATTGTCACTCCTCTTTCTCGTTCTTCCTTAAGGTTGTCGAGTACCCAAGCGTACTTGAATGTGCCTTTGCCCATTTTTTCGGCTTCTTCTTCAAAGGCTTTGATTGTCCGCTCGTCGATTGCGCCTGCTAAGTAAAGAAGGTGACCGGTGGTTGTTGATTTTCCGTGGTCAACATGCCCCATAATGATGAGGTTTAAGTGGGGTTTTTCTGATTTGCTCATTTTTTCTTCCTCTATTAGTGCATCCTAATTTTATGAATTCGGTTAACACATCAGTTCTTCCAATTATTTTAAGTTTTTGTGCCTGATACCTTTTTAATGGCTACAATGGAAAGTGAAACAGCCGCCACGAAAATATCTTGAGAGTGACCGAAACGATATCTTCATGTAAGGTTTTTGCTCAATGGCCTTAATAGCCCGTTGATATTCTATTGGCTATTTATGAGTACAGACGACCTTAAGGTTCAGAGTATATCGGTGGTAACTACCACTTGGAATGAAAGAGAAAACATTGAAGAGTTAATTCGTCGGGTCCGATCCGCATTGGTAGGTGTGCCCCACGAAATAATAGTTGTTGACGACAGTTCTTCGGATGGCACTGTTGAGGTTGCCCGGAAGTTTGCGGACGTGGCAGTTTCTAAAGCTCGTGAGGGACAAACCAAAGGGTTGCTACACGGAATGAAACTTGCGAAGTTTTCAGTGATTGTTACGATTGATGCGGACTTAGAAAACAGCCCCGAGTTCATACCTGCCTTAGTTCAGAAACTTGACGAAGTTGACTTGGTCGTCGCTTCCCGATCGGTTGTTCCTAGGTTCTCTGAAAGATTTGCCTCCAAGACTTTGGGCAAAAAGTTGGGTGTTTCAGATTTTTACTCAAACTTTAGAGCTTACAAGAAAAAAACGTTGGAAAGCTTAACGGTGAAGGGCGGCGAAACCTTCGGCGGAGAAATGTTGATTAGGGCAAGGAAGAAAGGGTTCAAAATTGGTGAAGTCAAGTATGAGTCGCCGCCAAGGCGCAACACTCCACGCATAGGCGGGAACATTCGAGCTAATCTAAGAATATCGGCTGCAACACTCAAGTGCCTACTTATCTTTTTGTTTTAAGGGACCCTCCTTTTTTGTGTTTGCTGTAAGTTGTTGTTTGTTGACAGCCACAAACCGTTAAGTTCAAAGCTACATAGCACTAGAATGAATTAAGAATGAGTCAACATGTCGAAAAAACTGGTTTGGAGGTTGCCACTCTTGCTGCGGGCTGCTTCTGGTGCACGGAGGCTGCTTACAGCATAATTCGCGGTGTGGAGCAAATTGAACCTGGATACACAGGCGGCACAGTGTCTAACCCGTCCTACGAGGAGGTTTCAACGGGGACAACAGGACATGCAGAAGCCGCGCAGATTCACTTTGATCCCAAGGTGATAAGTTACCGAGAAATCCTGGAGATTTTCTTCACATCGTTGAATAAGCAAGGCGCTGACGTTGGAACCCAGTATCGGTCAGCCATTTTTTACCACAGCGAAGAGCAGAAGGCAACAGCGGAGAAACTAATCGATGAACTGAACAAAGAAGGCATATGGGACAAGCCCATAGTGACCAGAGTTGAACCGCTCAAAGAGTTTTACATGGCGGAAACCTACCATAAAGACTACTACAAAAAGCATCCAAGAGAGCCTTACTGTCAAAATCGCGAAGCTTCAGCATCGTTTCATTGACAAAATCAAGGCGCCACCCTGACTACTCAGAAGTTAGCATTAAGCTTCGAAGAGGTTTAAGGCAAATCGAGAAGCGGCAAAGGGAGAGTTCATGCCGATTAAGTGGGTAGTGTTGGCTAGTAGTTGAGGAGCCTATATCAGCCGGGTATTCTGCAAACCAGTTCAGTGGAGTTCCATGCGTCTTCGACTATTTGGTGGACAAACTGCATTGAATTAGCTAGTTTTTCGCCTGCGCTTGTCAAACTGTAGGTTTTGAGAGTTCTTCTGTTGAAGACCAGTTTTTTGCCTTTTAAGCCTCTTAGGTACTTGTACGTTATTCTCGTAGACAGATCTGTTTCTTTGGCGAGTTTTCCAGCGCTGATTCCGCGTTGGCCTATCGCATCGTAGATTTTGCGTTCGGTTTCAGTAAAGCTTTCTTTGCAGGGGTTCCTTTTTGATCTGTAGAAAAAGATGTATTCTCTCTTCTTTGGCGTGGAGATTAATTTAGCCGAGCAAAGTCGTTTGAGGACGCGAGAAACATTTTTTTGCAGGATAAGCGGCTCGATTTCCTCGAAGGTTTTTGGTCCTGTGAGCAATGCTTGCAAAAGGGTCTCTTCGTAGCACTCTGAGTGAGCGGGCAGTTTGTCTGTCAGTACTTGGAAGTATGCGAGGAGCTCGGTTAAGCGGAGGCCAAAAGCGGTGGCGTAGAACTCATTTCGCACTTGGGCGGCTAAGCCGATTTCCACAAGGGGACAAAGATATTCATCGTTGATGGTGCTTTGGCTGTGGCTTTGACCCGTCTCCTTAAGCTTCTGCTGCAACTGCCCAACCGTGTACCTGCCTTTCACCATAGCTTGTAGAATATCAAGCCTTGTCTGGTTTTTCAGAACATTAAAAAGTTCTTTTATGTAGTCAGGATTTGCCAAAGCTTTTCGCAGCATCCGCAACTCATTCTTCAGTTTATACGCTTGGCATCGGTCTATGCATTGGAGCGGAGATATTGGGGAGCAATCTCTGCATTTTGCTTCGAGGGCTTTTATGGTTGTTGATAAGTCACGATTGTTTTGGGTTCGTCCCTGAGGTGAAATATAGCCTAGAGTTACTAGTTGATTCATCCAAGTTCCTCAAGTGGCGTTAGTTGGTTTTGGTTTAAAGGCGTTGTTGTCAAGGTTTGTTGACTGAAAGTTAGTCAAACTTTCTTGACTAAGTTCTAACCCTCTAATCCACAATCAAACAGGTCTGAAACAACTACAAACCAAAGATTCGAACATGAATTAGGAACCAGCGCCCATTTGCCCACCAATCAAATCAAGAATTTCAATCCCTGCGTATTTAGCTTTGAAATTTGTCTGGTAAGCCTCCTTGATAAAGCAATAGTTTTGTGATGGCATTTTCAAACAAGTTGTCTTGGGTTGCTTTTTTGGTTTGGGGCTTGGGTAGGTTGCAACTGGTCTCTAGAAACATCTGAAAAGATCTAAAAAGATCTATAAACATCTAAAAAGATCTGAAACATCTTAAAAAATCTCTGGAAGATGGTAGAGGAAAATGTGGCATTGGGCGCTGAATTTTTTTGTTTGTGGTTTGGGTTGCTTTTTGTTGGAGAAGCTTGAATCAGTTGCAGGTTGATACAATTTTTGACAATATTTGACAAAAAATGACGAAATTTGACAATTTTTGACAAAATTTGACAATCGAAAAATTAAAGGGCAGAAATCCCATGCCTTTAACTTGAAAGAAAGCGTCAAGAAGCAAGGTCAGAAAGGGGAAAAGTGCGGTCAAGATAATCGTTCTTTGTGAAATGGGTTGCTTTCTTGGAATAGGGTTTAGTTTGGTTGCAACTGGTCTCCCAAAAAATCTCAAAACATCTTAAAACATACCAAAACGTCACAGAGGAAGAGGCGTTTAGAAGTGTGGTCCAAGTGGTTTTTCGGCGTTTTTAGCGGCAGATTTTTTGTTTGTGTTTAGGGTTGCTTTTAGTCGGAGAAGACTGAATCAGTTGCAGGCTGATACTTTTTTTGACACAATTTGACACGAATTGACATAGAATGACATGATTTGACGCAATTTGACAAAAAATGACATTCAAAAAACTAAAGGAGTTAAGCAACTTTCGAGCTTTAACCGATTAGCATTCGCTGAATAAATGTTCCGAGCCATGAGCAATAGAGCACTTGTCCAGTATGTCCGTCAACTGTCATCATGCCGTAGATTTTCCCATCTTTAATCACTTGCATATTATAGTACCCGTAAAATGTTGTCACCTGTCCCACGGAAGTTCCAGTGTAGTTGGCGTTCAGATATTGTTTAGCTATAGTTCCTGCTTGCTCCATTGAGGTTGCCATCGTTAGTGTCGGTGTGCCTCTTAGCCAAGTCATCATTCCACCTGAACCCATCATGCCGCCACCTGTTCCAGTGGTTAGGTAGCCCATCATGCCTTTGCTATTGATTCCATATTTTGTGTTCCAAAGCATCATTGCACCTTGTTCCGCTGCAATTGTTCCTGTTTTATTGTTAATGGTTAGTTCGAATGCTCCTGCACCAGTGTTCTTCTCTACAACCATTACATAGAAGCATTTGGAGTAATCATCAACTTCTTTGACTGAAAGATTTGAGTTACCCAACTGAGTTACGTAGTTTTGAGCTAAGGTAGCGGCGTCACTAATTGTCAATGCTGTTCCGCTTGTTGAAGGAGTGGGCTGCGTTTGAGTTGTCGTTGACGTGGGTATGATTAAGAACACGAATGCTGCGGTAGTTACTAAAACAACTGCGAGTACAGCGACGATTACTACAATGATTATTTTCTTTGTGTTCATTCCTTATTTCTCCTTGATTACTTAGACAGTTCTTTTTGCTCAACAATTTGGGCATATCGTAACGGTCTGAGGAACCAGCGTTCCGCAATATTTGCACGGGACCATATCAACTTTGGGGATTGCCTCTTCTCTGTCCTCATCAGAATCTGAACCGCAACCACATCCACACACTTTAATCACTCCTTAATTTTGTTTGTTCTTTTTGAAACTCATGGGATTCGACCCATCATGTCTCTACAGCCCCATCCTCCAACTGGATATTGGTTTGACGGGGTTGAAGGCGACTGTTCAAATCCTTTCATCATTCCACCATAACCGCTATAGGATTTTCCTGTTGAAGCGGAGTTTGCTGAAGCGGACGTGCCCATGCGTCCACCCGTGTAAGCATAAGCTGATGCAATTAGCAACACAGTAGCCAAAGCTACAAGGGTCAATACGGCAATCATTTTCAAAGTTTTCATTTTTGATTTACCTCTACAATACATCTACGGCTGCGTTTGGTATAGAGGTTGGCTGAAACAGTTTTGAAACAGTTTTTTGAACGTTCTGAAACGGTTTAGCGTGAGCCGTTAACCCAGTTTGAGACCATGACTTCGTTTATGTTTCTTATTGGTTCTACTGTGACTAAAGGAATCGGGGGATACGGATAAATTTAATTAACGAATCTCTTAACATGTACCTAAACCTGCTTGAGCCCCGAATATGCAAGTTAACTCAAAGATAACTCTCTCAAAACGCATCATCGTTGTTGTCCTCGCAGCCGTGCTTGCTCTTTCAGCATTTAACACTTACATGATTCTTGAAAGACCCAACTTCAACACAAACGCCGTAAGCTACGATTTTGTCTTATCTCAAAACGGAAACAACTACCAACTAAAAAACATTCAAAATGGCGAAACCACTAGCGTTTCACGAAGCGGTGTGTCATCAGCAATCAATTCGGCGTTAGCCCACGGATTATCAGTTTACCTTAACGCCGGCACTTACATTCTGAACAAAGACATTTTGCTCTCGAACAAAATCAACGCCAAAATCGTCGGAAACGGAGCGACAATAATCGGAAACGGCCATAAAATAATCGTTTACGGTTCCAACTATACTACTTCACAGTACGCAACCATCTCAGGCTTAACAATCATTAACGGAACCCTCCGAATTGAGAACTCATTTGGAACAACCGTAACTAACATGATTTTCGAAAACACATCGACTGGGATTGAATTAGCTAACACAAACACTTGGAGCGAAGATACTCAAATTGATAATTGCTACTTCATCAACGCATCCCAAGGAATAGTTTTCGAATCGCCCACTGTTAACGCAACAGGCTCTTACGCCAGCTCAACAATTCAACGATGCTTCTTCAACATCCGCGACAATTCAGTCGGCATCAACGTCCAATCTGGAGCACAGTTCTCTGACAGCCAAATACAAAACGTCAGAATGTGGCTCGGCCAAGACGGAGTAACCAACCAAACAGGGCTTTTTGTTAACGGCTCAATGTATCAAACGCTACTAACCAG
>JBEKVK010000139.1:0-4999 GCA_049514075.1 Bathyarchaeia archaeon
GTCTCTTTCGTTTCAGGAACCTGTCAGCTCTGCGACAAATGCAGCACTCAAACTAGGATCTGTGTGCACCCCGAGTTGGCGCGTTGGTCAGAAGACGCCGTTGGAGTAAACGTGAAGAAAACAGCAGCCAACGCCGGAATCGAATGTCACTTTCCGTTTACGAAGAACCCAGAATCCTTCGCCCTGCTACTCATAGACTAAACCCAAAGTCCAACCCAACACATCTGTAATACAGCTATTTTCAGCTTGTTTCCAACCTTAAGAGGACTCTTTTGGTGCGCTGAAAAAACCCGCGAACTTTTTCTTTGTTCTTTGGATTGCTTTCTTGAAATCGGACTTGAATCTAATGCGACTGGTCTCCAGAAATATCCCAAAAACATCTATGAACTTACTGAAAGATCCCTGAGAGATGATGTTTTGAGGAGAGACACAACTTTTTCCCAAGTTGGATGTTTGCCTTCGGGATCTGACAGGTAGCAGGCTGCAACAGCATTCGCCAAAGTCAACCGGCACATATCTGAAAGATCGTTGCGGTCGCCTACAATATTGCCAGCTGTCCAAGCATCGCCAGCGCCCGTTGCCCGCAGAACCTTGACCTTGAAAGTGGGCGCAACAACCTCCGTTTTCCCCTTCAAAGTAGCCGCAAAAAGTATGCAAATCAATTCGCGCCTTCAGATGCTTAGCCAAAACCCTTGCGGCCTCCATCGCCAACTCCTCAAAGGGCAAACGTTCCTTTTTGTCCACAAAAGCGCCGTCAAACAGTCTGGCATACACGATGGCTTCATTCTCATTTAGGCTTAAAACGTCGATTAAGTTGGGTTGAAAGATTTTCTTGATTAAGTCAGGGACGGCAGCAAGGTTTGGCGTTGGGTCGGCGGTGTCATAGTAAGTTTGTCCTTTTCCCCGTTTTTTGGTTCGGCTAAATACTGTTTGGGCAAGCTGTGTTCCATTTAGTAGTGTACCAGCCCAATTGAAAAGGCATGTGTAGTCCGCATCTTCGATTACAGCATAATCGTCTTCATTGAGGTTGTCTGGTCCGAAATTTTCTAAGGCGCCTAAGTCTCGTATCATAACATTTGTTTTTGTGTCTTTGTTCTTGAACTCCAACGCAGTCGTTATAGACGCTTTTCCCAATACCTTAACGTGTGAAGTATCAACTGACGTGTTCCTGAAATAGTATTTTATCAGCTGCAGTCCCCATTCGCTTGTGCACACAATCGGCGTAACCTTGGCGCCTAGGTTTGCCAGGGCTGATGCTACGTTAATTGCGTTTCCACCCTGCATGTCAGCTTGAGGGATACGATCTAAGCTGCCGCCTTTGTGTTTTGCAACATCTTCGATTAACCGCGAAAATTGCTTTGGATTCCAATATAGGTTGATAAGGCGGTCCAAGAAGAAATCTGGAAGAACCGTGACCTTGCATTCTTTTAGTTCCTGCTTTACGAAGTTTTCTAGTTCTTTTTTGCATTCCCCTATGGACATATGGCTGCTCCTAAGCGGTATTTCCAAAAAGCTTAAAACAGCCTATCCAATAAAAGGTTGTCTAGTGAAAAGGAGATTGGGGTAAAGGTATTTGAAGTTCAAAACGGAAGTTAGTCTTTTGTCGCTTGCGCTTTTATTGTTCGTGGTTAGCGCTTTCTTCTATTCATACCAAACTGGTAACTCAAGCGTGACGTTAAACTGGGGGTCTTACCCGTATCAGGGCTACAGCCTCGGGTTGGTTGCTTTCGGTTCTGTTCTCACTTTGATTGCTTTTGTATCTTATTCAAAACGCGGTAAGAGTATTTATATCGAAACTCTTGATTTTTCAGGCAAGGATAAATCGAACTAGCATCCAAACTAAGTCCCCGCCTATTAGGGCGAAGATTAGACCTGCTGTGATGAATATGAGCATAGGTAATCCTGGGGTTGCCCAAACGTAAGTGTCGATTTTTCCTGCTTGAGCGGCGTTAGATAAGCGTTCAACGATTCCGGCTCGTCCATCCTCACTCGGAATAACTACTAATTTTCGGTTTAGAGTGCTTTCGCCTTCAGTTTCAATGTCTTCCATTGGGAAAATGTGCCATTTCTCTTTTAGCTTCGCAATAGTCACTTTGTAGCCTGTTATCAGGATTAGGAATTTTTTCCAGGGTGACTCATGGGCGAGTGTACCTGTAAACATTTCTTTTTTATTTTTCTTGTGCCATACATAATTGCGAAGAATCATGTAAACGCAGCTGGCTGCCGCAAACAAGACTCCATTACCGAAGATGGTCATTGGATAAATAACTTGGGAGACAGGCGACAGGCTGTTTGCAATGATGGGCGTAAACAGTACAACTGGTGCAAAGGGCAGGGAAAAAGCGATACACATGAGCGCTTTCGAGTCGGCGCCGCCGAATGCGCCTGAATAGAAAAGCAGAAACGCTAAGCATACAGTGAAACCTACGCTTACGCCGAAAAGGACAAGCTTGGATTGATCAAAGAGCAGAAGATCGGACACGCTAAGAGCAACTGCTATCGGTGCATATATTGCCCAAACCCAATTGCTTACTTCTCGGGTTTTGTAGTCGCTCCATGACGAATATAGAAGGATAGTAACGGTTACTGCCACCTGTGACCCGATTAGGAGCATTTGATAGTTCAATTTGTCACCTTTCGGTTAAAGCTAGAACGTAAATTGCGATTTAAGATATATGAACTTTGAGTACTTAGCCCGAATAAGGATTAAAGAAAGCGGTTAGTTTCCGCATGTTATGGCGATGGTCGGGGGTAATTCAGCTAGCACCCAAAGTCCAGGTTGAGGTCCATTGTAGATAGGAAGTGTAGAACTGTCAAAAGTCACTACTGCGCCATACCATGTTACATCTAAAGCATTTTGGAACGTAACTGGATTGACTGTTACTGGAAGCAGCGAGATTGTTCCCGTTCCGGCGTTGGCGCTTAAGGCTCCTCTTGGCGTTGCAGGTGACATGCTGTCGAAAACGTATAGCCCATGGTTAAACGCGTCCGTATACATGATGCCGGCGCCAGTATTTCCGTTTATGAATTCGCTCCAGTGATGAACCCAAGTTTGAGCAGAGCTGAACAACTGCGTTCCGCTAGCTACTACAGGGTCGCCTTGCATTGTCCCGTTTTCAGTCTCCAATGTGCTGATTGAAGAGGTTAAGGAGAGTGGGCATAGCTGACTTATTGTGCGAGTCGGCGTTGAACTAAGGAACATAAGACTGAGTTGGTAAGTGAAGTAAGTGGCATTCGCGGGCAGAGAAAGTACACAGTTGGCGTAAAAGTTAGGGCAGTTAGTTACTCCGCCACTCCATTCAGCTTCTTGGTGCACTATGTCCCGAACTACCCCGTTGTATATCACGTAGTCTATTCCTGAACCGAAAGTGCTACTCTGTGTGTTTATTTGTGGCATGATGGTAGCTGTGTCTGAGGTTCCGCTATCAACTAAGGTTGATGTTGCGGTAAATGGGGTGCCGCCGAATTGGATGTTTAGCTGACCGTTACTGATGAAGTTGCTGTTGGGGTTGTCATTCTTGAAATTTGTATCAGCATAGGCTAAGGAGGTTTGGACTGCTTGGCTACTGCCGTTCCACCACAATGTGAAGGATGAAACGTGAGTGTTGACGAGAAAAACAACCATTTGTCTGTTGCCGAAGACTGTGGCGTTATTTGTCAAGCCCAATGGAACTGTGTAGGATGAAGCCCAATCTTCAATCTGGAAGGGCACTTGTTCGTTTTTGCCATTTATTGTTTCGTTAACGTGAAGGGCTTTCACGGGTATTGGCGGGATAGGAATTGCTTGTGTGGTAATCTGTAAGTTTTGACCTAGCCAAATCATGGTTCCATTCTGCAAAAGTTCAACAGCGACTGTCGCAGCTGGGTTACTTAGTGAAGTAAATAGGTCTTGGTTTGACTCGGGTCTTATTAGCGCGGAAGCGACCTGCCAGCTGTTCTGTGAGCTGTCGCCTGTCTTAGTGAATTTTATGGTGAAGGTGGTCGAGCCCGAAGTCAGATAGGAATTAATTGACATGTTGTTCCAGCCGGTTACGAGCCCGGTTGAGAGAGTCTGCCATGAAACCCCATTCCAAGCATCCACGGCCACTTGGTTTGAGCCCATGGAACCTGCGTAAATGCAGAGTGCAGGATGAAGAAGCAATGTTGTGTTGAGGTTTGTCCATTGCTCTTCGAGATTAAGTCCATAAGTAGCGACCCCACTCGTAAAGGTAGACGAATCTACGTTAATGTTAAAGGGTGCTGACGCTGTTACTGTAAACCGTATCGTCCAATCTCCGATGGAATCTCGAAATTGAGTTGGGTTCACTGTGATGGTTTGGCTGTTCGGTGTTATTGTTGTTCCTAAAGTTGCTGTGAAATACCCGTTTCCGCTGCTTGGATACTGGCTTGATGCGTAATTGTAAAGTTGGAAGACAGCAGCTGAATTGGCCACGGTAGAGTCAGCATCTATTTCCCACATAATGCTGTTCCAGTTGTTCAAGTTAGAGGTCCCAGAAAGTGACGCTTCACAGGTGTATTGTGCGGGAACCAAAACGTTACTGATGCTTGTCTGCTGTAAAAGTGATAGACCGCTGTTGTCAATCATCAAATATGCGTTAGTCGAATCCGTGGTTGATGCGCTGACATAATAGTCTATTTCAAGATAATCTGTTTGGCTTGCTACTGTGTAAGCAGCAAAATTGTATGTTGCTGAAAGCGTGGAAGCGGAGGTTGTCAAAGCGCCTGAGAGCGCCACACCGGATGCCAAAGTTTGCCTTACGGTACCGCTGGCTTCCCTTATGAGGATGTTGACATCAATTTTTCCAACGGCAACGGTTGCGGCTGGGTTTATTACTGCCGCGAGGCAAACATAGCCGACGTTTGTCGCTCCAGTTTGCCAGCTGGATGGGATTGACCCAACTGACGGGTTTATCTGGTCTTCGCCTTGTCCCTTATAGTTATGTGATGTTTGGCTCCATCTTGAGTTTGGACCACTGTTCGCAGTTAAAGTATATGATGA
>JBEKVK010000140.1:0-4438 GCA_049514075.1 Bathyarchaeia archaeon
GTTAGCTTATCGAATTCGCAGATCCTTTTTTCTTTCAATCAAATCTGTAATTTCGTCAAATTCACTAGTGTAGTCTTTATGTTCTTTAACCAGCCTCTTGAGTCTGTTTTGATTGAAGTAGCCTTCGTAAAATCCGAAGAACATGATTGCAAAGAACCCATACACGAGATAGTTGCTAAAGGCTGCAGCCCCTTGCGAAACAACTAGGAGAATGATTGGGAAAAGTACTCCAAGAGAACCAATATACGCTGACATTGCACCAATTAGAGCACCCATAACATCAATCTTATTATCATTAATACTCTTGGCCAGACCTGCTTTCCGTTCCCACAGAGTTGATGTATCACTAAAGTCAACTGCGCTGAACAGGCTATCAAATGCTCCAATCGAAATATTGTTTGTTCGACTTTTGAATGCACTGTTCATTTTTAGATGATAGAACTCTCGATGCTCCTGATATTCACGCTTTATTATGGTGGCATCTATATACGGTGTCCTTCTAACCATGCGGATAGCATACTTAACATTTTCAACAAACTTTTTACCGACTAGTTCTTGTTCAGCTTTTTTTGAAGCGCGTGCCTCGTTGATTATATCTTGTTTTTCTTCTTCTTTCAGCGTTTGTTTTTCTTTGGCGGTCATCATTTTGTGAGAAAATCTGTGATTGTTAGAACATTTGTAAATTATTGTGGAAACCGGGGGAGGGACGTAGAATTCTGAGACTTTTTCCGCACAATATGGGCAAATATATCCAGAATCTTGCCAATTTGGATCTTCATCTATCTTCTTGCTATTGTTTTTCTCCCACTGTTTTATCCAATGTCTTGTTTGTCCCCAGCCACCGCTCAAACTAAGATACAGAACTTTCGAATCTTTTATCGCTTGCATAATTTCTTCTTGTGTTCGCGCCTGATTTTTTTCAACTTTTGTAATGTTTTCTTCTTGTTTTTCTTCAGTCTCAATTGTGGTTTTCTCTTCTTTCATCGGAGGCTGATTTGTTTGGTTCATTTCTTTTCCGCGGTATTTTTGCCATGTCGGTAAGGAATTGACTTTTTTCTTTGGTTATTTGACAAAACTAAAATTCCTCTGAGCTTAACTGCGCTTGATTCCTCAACCAACAAATTAATACTACGAATTGAGTTCAACCACACGTTATTCGGATTGCCTTCAAAACTAAAAACTGTCCCCATACGATCTAATGTTTAAAAAATCTATTTAAACGTCTGTGACTGTTAAGTACCATCCACAATAAGGGTCAGCTATTGTTTTGTTTCTTTTTTTGCTACAATTTGTTTCTTATACGATTCGCGCAAACAAGAATAACAAGACATTAACTCTGACCCTCCTTCACCTGAATTACCAAAAAATAGATAATGAAAAAATTGAAGTGGATCAAATTCATTTATAGGCATCGTATATTACGTTTTCTTGATCAGCACTGCAACAAGTCCGATTAGTCCTCCGAGAACAACAAGTATTCCGCCAAGTCCACCACCAATGATTCCAACTACTATTAGTACGATTGCCCAGACGACGCTGGTTACGCTTTTTGATCCGATGATCGCTATGATACCACAAATGATCGCAACAATTCCGAAGTAACCAAAGCCAAATGATATAAATGGTCCAAAGTAACTGAAATTATAACCAATGAGTGAAAGCAATCCGGAGATTACCAGCAGTATTCCGCCTATGAGCGCTAAGTAGTAGGCTATTCGAGAAATTTCTGACATATTCACATTCACCTCCATCAATCACTTGGTACGGGCTTAAGATCTGTTTAGGGCATGCATATCCTGAATTTTAGACGCAAAGCACTTTTCACTTGCTTTGGCTTGAGACGAATTTTGCAATTCTGACGCCTTATTGATCATTTTTCCGAAGAAGATATTTAGGAGCAGCTGTGTTGCTTGCAGAATCTTTGTTTGTTGTTTGGTTAACGTTTCTTTTTGGCGTTATAGTCTGCGTCCTGATGCTAGTCGTACAATTATTATGATGATGGCTATTACAAGAAGCAACCAAATGATCGCACCGAGATTGAAAACAAAACCAAGAAGCCACAATACGACAAGGATTGCAGCAACTACGAAAAGTAAATCAAGTAAGCCCATTTTTCAAAAACCTCACTTACAATTAACTCGGCAGAGCCTATTTTAAGATGTGTGACTGGGGATAACCAGCCACAGCTTTAGCGTGTTATTTACTCTTTTGGAATCACAAATGTGAGTTTTTGAATTGTTTCCGGGTTCAATTTATTTCAAACATCAAGATAGTATTTTGTTTGTTAATGGCTATAGTTAGATTTTTGAGCATTTCTTTAATGAAAAGAAGAAGCAAAATTCACGGATAAAAAACATTCAACAACCCAGACAATCAAACGCACAAGTTGTTAAATTTAAATGTTAAAAAGAAATACCTGAAATTTGGTCATCCGACGCGAAAGTGAAGAATTTTAAGCTCAAATGAGTTGGACTTGAATTGCGAGAATGCGGAATTTTTGGTCAATTGATAAGCAAAATTAAAAACATGTTAGAAGTGGAGTTATTACGCCTGCTAGCAATCGTGTATGTAACTGACGTTTTCTGAGGCTGATCTCATAAAGGATTGCGAGCTGATTCTAGCAAAATTCTTTTTAGAATGGTCGCGCCGTCGCTTACCTTCAATTTCTTCTCTCCAAGTCTCATTCTATACTTAATAGGTATCTCAATAATTCCAAAGCTTCTTCGTTCTACTTCGCTATTTAGTTCCACTTCTATATCAAAACCTTTTGACTTTACATGCCAATCTCTTAGGATTTCAGCACGAATTGCCCGCAGTCCTGTCAGCGGATCTTGCATGTTTACCCCATTGAGTAAGCTATGAGAGAAAGCTAAAACTCTGTTTCCCAAATAGAACAAGTTACGCAATGCACTTTCTTCGGTGTAGCCATTAAACCTGTTTCCGCAAACCATGCCAACCTCTGGGTGGCTATCGAGAATCTTTATCATCTCAGGGATATACTCCGCAGGATAAGTAAAGTCCGCATCTGTAACAACAACATAGTCTACCTTGGAATCTATGAACCGCATAGCTTTCGAAATGGCGTCACCTTTCCCTAAACCATCCTGAAACAGAATACGTGCACCCAAATCTTTGGCAATTTCAACTGTCCTGTCAATGCTGTGCCCATCAACCACCAAAACCTGGTTAGGACTAGTGTTTTGCGAAATCTCCGTCAACGTAAGACCTATGCCTTCCTCTTCGTTCAACGCTGCAATTACTACGTCAGCGGAACATTTGCCATTACACTCTTTACTCAACAGTTCTTCATCCCAAACTATTTTTCTAAGTCAAACAATTTTTTTAACCAATTTTTCTTTCTTTAATTTAGACTTAAATAACAAAAAGAGAATGTGATTTACCTCCACAGTTTTTTGCCGTCAGCAACGCAGTCGTACCAAACTCTCCAATTAAACCTTAACTACTGGTCGTAAATACATGTGAAGCTGATCTTTTGAAACTTTCAGTTGCAGTCCCTTGTCTGTCCAGCGTGCAACCCCTTTCTCTAGGGATGAAACGGCCAACATGTTTCGTACTCCGCCTTTCTTCGCGCCAAGTACTGTTTCCGCTATGTTCTTTTCCAATTCGATTTCGAGATGAGTTACTTTCCAATCTTCTGGATCTATTCCTAATTCTTTGACTTTGCCAATTTTCTGGTCTTCAGCAAATACATCTTTATCTAAAAAATCTTTACTATTCATAATTATCTAACCTCCTTCAAGCCTATAATTTGGGTTACCTTATAAATGGTCATTGACAGAGTTAAGCCCATGTGAATGTGAGCTCACACCGACAGCTGGATTAAGAATTTGGAAATTGAAACCACACAAAAAATGAGGATCTGAGGTTAGTCTTCAGCTTTTTTCCAGTCAGATTCAAACCCCGTTCTGAGTACGCCTATAAGGTTGCTGTTGTTTGTCCAAAGAGAGGGGCTTTCGCCTAATCCCGTTTCTTTGGAGGTGGTAATCATCGCTTCTTTATCATCAGACATTACGAAGTGATTCAATGGTTCACGATGGAACCTTAATTGAACCGAAATGTTACCGATAAGTTTTTTCACTTTTTCTTTGAGCAAATCGTCCGGGCTTTTTCCTTCAAAAATTAGTCGGATTTGAGCTCCTTTCTTTATTGCGTGTTTGTATTCATCTGAAAACTGAGCCAAAACCGGTATAATTCTTTCTTTGTCTGCAATCAGCGCGACTTCTTTTCTCGAGTTGGAAACTAGTTCTGAAGTCTTTGCTAAAATTGCTTTTTTTTCCGCTATCAGTATATAAATGCTTTCTTCTCCAAGAACTGGCTGTTTCCAATCTTTAAGGGATAGCCTCTGGACATTGTTTTTCATACCCGTTAATCGTTCATCAAATTTGCTTTTTTCTTCCGACACTAAAAGGCTTAAGGC
>JBEKVK010000141.1:0-4347 GCA_049514075.1 Bathyarchaeia archaeon
CACTTGATATTTTGTCATCGCCAGATAGAGTTCCGGCGCTAAACAAATTTTCATTATATGTTCTTGACTGAATTCTTTACTCATTTCAAAATTTTCCTCCCTCTTTGTCCCGCTTCCCAAGAAGGAAAAGCGTTTGGACAGAGTTAACGTAGTAACAATTAAGAAAATAGTAGACGTAACTAACTAGCTACCTGAAAACAAAAATAAAAAAAGCTACCTAACCCCCATCCCTCCACTTACGGGGCTCTCTTATGAATTTAATATTCTGGATTTTCATTGCCTTTTTCTCACGATTGATTTTTCAAACTTCAATTGCCATTAAAAAAACAAGAAATTGTGGCCGGCTCTTCGCAACTTTTTTGAAGTAAGCGAATTATTGGCTTTTTAGGCTTTGTTCACTCTTTTCATCTGAGTCTTTCGCTTCCATTGAGGCGCCGAGTTCTTTACAATAACATTCGTCGAAGCCTCTCGGTATTCGAAAGGGATGCACGTCGTTCCTCTTTACGTCCGCCAGAAATTCTTCTCTATCTTTATCTGACCAGTTTTTTCGTACATTCGTCAAACATTCTACTAGGTCTATTTCAAAATTGTAAAAGTGCAGTTTAAAGAAGTAATCAACGATTTCTCGCTTTTCGTCGCATGCCAGTAGGGTCTTTATTACGTAGCAGTAGAGCTCTGTTATGCGTGTCATGATGATTTCTGAGGGTTTGAGAAGTAAATCGGCGTTCTCAAACAAAAGATTCTCATTTCCTGTTTTTCGGAACTCTTCTTCTATTTCCTGCACTTTTCGAAAAAGAGCCTTTTCAGCTTCAGAAAAGGAGTTAAAGTCAAGATGCAATATGCTGTTAGCGGTTGGGTCTTTTAGCTTCTCTGAGATGTCTCCTACGCGTCTGAACATGTCGTTTGTTTTTATGGTACAAACACCCCCTTCTTGGTTTTGTCTTCTAATGCTTTTAGTCTGTTAATCAGTTCGGGTAAGGCGGCGGTTTGGAACATCAACGAGTTTGCCTTAAGCATTATATTCAACGCTGCAAGTTGGGCCAGTTCGTTGGTTGATGAGAAGGCTCTTCTGCTTGCTTGACGATAAATGGCCTCATAACGGTTAGTGATCTTTAACAAAACATCTTTTGGATTAGTTGCGCCCTGCAAAAGAGGCTGCCAAGTCTGGCGACATTCAAAATCGTTGTAGACTGTTCGCTCTGAACACGCCATTTTCTCGCTTAACTGCTTGACAATCTCCGCCTGGGACAAACCCAAACCCTCAAGCTTGAGCAATTCCAAACGCCTGTTCACAACTTCCAACATTTTTACCTCCTATAAACAACATACTTGGACACGAAACGCTAAACAAAACACGTAGATGCAACTTTACATAAAATAAGCCTAAACTAAGCAAACAACTGAAAAGAGTTAAAACATAGCAAGGGCCTAAAACTTGCTCTCATTCAAGTGTTAAATCTTTTCTTTGGAGAGTCAAACTCGCATTTTAAGGAATTAAATTTGCAGCGATTTCGCTGGGACTTTTTCGATGCGATATAATGGTACACTCCAAATCTTTTTCTATTGCCCTTGGCTATGGGCAAGACGGGCGTTAGTTTGAAAGCCTACACTCTATTAACCTAAGACTTACGAATCAATAACATAAACAAGCGCTATTTAAGCACTTCCCTCACACAAACAACCCAAACCCTCAAGCTTGAGCAATTCCAAACGCCTATTCAACACTTCGAATAATTCCTTCCTCCATAAACAATGACTTGCAAACAATAATTCGAAGAAAACAAGAATTAATTGCAAAATCCAAAAAACTGAAAAAGGACATAACACGCTAAAATGCCTAAAACACAATAAGGTAAATTCAGGGCTCAGGATCTTCCATTAACATTTTTTTCCATTTGCGTGTGGTCACTCGGTCAGCACTGAACAACTCTGAAATTTTGCGTTCACTAACCCTGCAAGCTAAATTATCTTTCAACAATAATTTATCTTGCGCTAAGACTATGGCTGCTGAAAGAAGGCACTCCAGCTGCTTATCAGTGAATGGACCTTTTCGGGTTATGAATCGGCTAGCCATCCAGTCCGCTGCTTCGATGGCTGCGGGAGCTACTCCAAGCCAGATTAACTTGCCAGTTTTTTCTTCCAAAACCCACCTAAACCTCTTATGGCACAGCGCCAAAGGATCTTTTTCCTTCTCTTTAACTGCATTAATAATTTTCTTCGAAGTGGCAGCTTTAAAAATCAAGCTCCCCTCATGCTTCGTCAACGCAACCGCTTTTGCGTCGAAAACTCCATCATTGATTTCCTCATTGCTCCAACCAGTCGACGGCAAGATTTTATAGCCATCCAGCTTACCACAAGCATCGCACTTCAAAACCGATATGCTGACGTCGTCCACCAAGTCCTCGCTTTCGGCCTCCTTCTTGAGGCAGTGAGGACAAACGTAATTTTTCATTAAAGCCCACTCTTCATCATCTGAAATAACCTTTAAAGGCACACATGCCACTTTGCCACCGCAGACTGCACAAATCGAAAGACCTTCAGCAGGGTAGTTTTCCAAGATCTCAGTTGATCCACAACATGTACATAGCTTAATTTCAAGAGATTCAGCACTCATTAACCATACACTCCTACACGATCGCTAAACAAACTTCAGGTAAACCTAAAAAACCTAACCCGAAAAAAGGATACAGGGCATCCTCAAAAATACCCACTTTTCGTCAAAAACAACCACAAATTTAAGCCAAGCAAGCAAGCACTAAACTGATTAACCGCGCTAAATTCGCACCTGAAATGGTTAAATGTTCACCAATTATGCGTGAATGTAGCCGGTTATCTGACTCAATGTTAGCAAGTTTTAAATGAGTGATTATCCCACTACATGTTGGTGGGATGATGGAACACATTACGCTCAAAATAGATTCGAAAGGCAGACTTTGCATTCCAGCAGAAATCAGAGAAGAAATCGGAAACACAGCCATGCTGAAAAAGACGTCCGAAGGCTACCTAATAATCCCAGGCAAACAAGAGAATTTTCTCAAAGAATTCCAGAAAGTCATCGAATCGAAACACAAGAGAACAGGAAAACCGGAAAACTGGACTCCTGGAAAAATGAAGTCAATCTGGAACCAAACTAAATGATTTTTGGCTTAGATTCCAATATAATCTGCTATGCCCTGGACGAAGAATACCCTGAACACAAAAAAGCCAGCAATTTAATCTTTCATTTATCTGCTGAAAACAAAATTGCCCTAAACCCAACCACAATCCACGAAACATACCACACTCTGGTTTTTGGGCAGAAATGGATTCCCCAAAACGCGGCTGAAACACTAAAAATGCTGCTAAAGCACCCTAACATCAAATTTCTAAATCAAACACTGAAAAGCACAACAATTGCCCTAAATTTGTCGGTCAAGCATGGGCTCGGCGGAAGAGATGCACTCATAATAGCCAACTTCTTAGCAAATGAGGTACCCCTCATGTATACTCACGATAGCGAAATCTTGAAGATTCAAAAAATCTCATGGAAAACCTCCAACTTAACATTCAAGGACCCCCTAACCAAGTAAACAGATGCCCTCAGCAAAGAACAATCGCTACCTTGAAGCCTCCAACCTTTCCAAGAACGCTTTTGCCTCTGGAATCGTCTAACCAGTCTATCTTTCTCTTTTGACTTCTTTTTCCTGTTCCTTGTTATCCCGAATTTCCATTTGTGCTCGTTAACATGAAAAAAGTATGCAGGGTATCCTCAAGAATACCCACTTTTCGTCAAAAACAACCACAAATTTAAGCCAAGCAAGCAAGCCCTAAACTTATTAACCGACTGAATTCGCGCCAAACCGAACCTTCAAACAACAAATCCCTAAAAACCCCAAAACATCAAGCATTAACGATTCCAGACACAAATCAAGCCACAACCAAACCGAGTCGCCCCCCAAAATTGCAACTTTCCTGCAAAAAAAGTGGCCTTTTCGCTTTCATCTTTCTTCGGTTTTTATTTCGGTAGGAATTTTCCTAGTTCTTCGTTGACGCATTCTGGCTCTATGTGAACGGTGACGACCGCGCCGGCGAAGCGGTCTTTGGTTTCTTTTTCGATCTCTGATGCAAGTCGGTGGGCTTCTTTTATTTGGATTTGTTTGGTAAAGCAGCAGTCAATGTTTATGTACCGCTTGCCGTCAGCGGCGTATGTCACAATACGTTTTATCCGCATGTTTTCCGCAATGACTTTAGCCATTTCATAAATTACATTTCTAATTTGGGATTCATCAACCTGGATTGCTGGGACCGCGATGCCTGAGGGCTCAACATGTACAGTCACGTTTTCAAGCGGCTTAATTTCCGCTTGCA
>JBEKVK010000142.1:0-4324 GCA_049514075.1 Bathyarchaeia archaeon
ACTGTCAGCCTAAATCTACCCCAACTATACTGTCAATTAGCGTTCATTCCAGGATAAGTTAAAAACCTTATTCAGACTTTCACCCAAATTCATGCCAAACTTCAGGAAATAATCAATACTAAACGGCACAATGATTTAGGAAACGAAGGGGCGCCGGGAATGGGATCCTATGCTCAATTTACCGGTAAAACCTGTCGAGCCACAATTTGGCAGGGGTTGGACCGGATTTATTGTCAAATTATTAATGAACTACGTCTAAGCCCGAGAATAAGTGGTCATTCTAAAACCGGGGGTGGGAATTGAACCATATTTAATAAAATTACGAACGTTAAGGTTATTTCAACAGAACTGCGCTTGCTACATTTTTAAAGTGCAGATCACCTGTTAGTATTTTTGACTTCGTTTTATTTGCTGTGGCTAGTACGTAGGAATCGGCAAGCCCAAAATCTTTTTCCGTTTTTCGCATTTCAGCATGAAGCAGCCCTGCATTTTTTGAAAGTTCTTCATCGGCATCTATGATCTGGGAATTGCTCAAGAGTAATGAATAGGCTACTTCGGCGTCTTTTCCTTCTCTGGCTACTTTACTGACTAATTCTGCCAACGTTACGGCGCATGTGTAAACTTCCGTAGTTTCGTCCTCGAGAATTTCCTCAAGTTTGGCTCCTTTTTCACTGCCAATCAGGTATTCTATCCATGCCCAGGCATCAACGACGTAACTACTCAAGCGCTTTCAACTCATCTTCAACGGTGAATGGCTTCATGCCTTTGAGTGCTCCAAAACCTTTCTTTCGACATTTCTTAACGCTGATTTCCAAAAACTCATTTTCCTTAATTTTTTGCGTCTCCACTAATTCCTTCGGTAACGTCACAATGAGGGAACCGCCAACTCGGCGCGTTCTTGTTAAACACTTGGCCATATTTTATCATTGTAGAATTAAATTATACATTAGTTATACTTAGATGTTGCGTTAAAAGTTGGAATTGGAGATGGGCATCAGACTTGAAGTACGATTCCCACTATTCTCACCAACCTACTTCAAAACGTAATATCGGGACCCGGCACCGTGCGGTTTTAACCCGAGTTAGGCGCGGTTTTTTTGTGGCGGATTGCCACGATTATTATTGCGACTATTATGACACTGGCGATTCCTGCGATGACAGCTTCTATTCCTATGTAGGCAAGTGTTTTGGTGTTGTTTAGGCTAGTTTGGAGGCTTTTTGTTTGATTGTGGAGTTGTGAGATGGAAGCGTTTAAGTTGTTTCCTAAGCTGCCGAGCTGGTTTTGTAGCGCTGTTTGTGACGATGTCAGGTTGTTTAATTTACTTTGCATGCTTTTAAGCTGGTTCTGTAAAGTTGATTGGGATGAAGCGAGGCTACTTAGAGTCCCCTGTAAGTTAGCTACTTGGTTTTGAAGTGAGCCTTCCGATGATGTTAAGGTGCTTATGTTGTTTTGCAGGCTACTTATTTGGTCGTTTAGAGCTGTTTGGGTACTATTGATTGTATTTATTTGGTTTTGGTTTGTGCTAGCCTGATTGGTAAAGTACATTGTTGTTGTTGCTGTGGAGCTTGTTCCGTCGGTTTGGATGGCGATTACTTGCATCGTATAGGTCCCGTCTGGATAATTGGCGCTCGGAATTATGAACGTTAAAGTTCCGTTGGTGGGTGAGGCTTGGATTTGCTGGTCGTTCAGATAAACTGTGACGGAGGCAATGTTGTTTGCAAGTGTTGTTATCATTGCGTTTATGTTTCCGGTATAGCTCGTCCCGTTTGTAGGTGTAGTTATCGTGATTGTTGGAGGAGTTGGGTTTATTGTTTGATAGGTTGATGATAACATTGAGTATGATGAGTTTGTGAGAGTTAATGATTTAACATAAGTATTGATGAGGTTTATTGTGCTGTTTGTTGCGATGATGTTGCCGCCGTACACTCCTTGAAGGGTTAGGTTGGATCCCGATACGATCATGTTTCCAGTTATGCTTGAGTCTGATATTGTTGTGGTTCCTCCTTGCAACGTGTTTGAGCCTATGAAGACGTTGTTAGCTAGGTTTTGTGAGCCTGTTATCGTATCTCCGGTTAAGGCTAAGCCCCAGTTTTGTTGGAGCGTTGTGATTAACTGGTTTGCAAGGTACAGGTACGGTTGTATCTGGAAGTTTTGCTGGGCGGCTAGTTGAGTGGTTGTTGGGACTCCATCGTAGGAGATTCCCGTGACGTAGGCTTCATACGGGCCCGCATAGTAGAACGAATTGTCGTTTACTGGCGAGATTACTCCTGAATTATAGGGAGATGGCAGAGTCACGATGGCTGTCCATCTGTTGAGCGATGAGTTGTATGTCAATTGTGTTAATTGCCCGTTTAGATATTCGTTGTACATTATTGTTGTATATTGGTTTTGCAGTTCTTGTGGGTAAATGATTGCTGTGTATTCTCCTTGGGTTACCTCTTGACCGTTAGTGTACTGGATGTCAGCTGTAATTTGTGCGTTTTGCCCCATGTATAGCGTCGTAGGAGAAAGTGTAATTTTTGGTGTGATTATTCCGTTTGAAACCCAAACTTGCTCGTAGAAAGAGCCACCTAGCGTATATCCGAGTGTTTCAGAGCCGTAACTTGCCTGAAGCATTATTGTGTATAGCCCTGCTTGTGCGTTAACGGGGATTTTAAGCAGCCCTGAGATGGATGAACCTAATTTTATCAAGGTTGCAGTGGCGAGTACGTTGCCTTGAGGGTTTAGCAGAAATGCGGTTACATTTGACCCTGCTGCTATGTCGGTACCCACGGTTCCGCCGGTATCAATCGATGATATGCTTGCGACGTTTACCGGTGCTACTGGCTTGGTCAATATTGTGAGGTATTGTCCCGGTCCTGCGGAACCAGGTTCGGATGCGACTTCCGGAGTTACAGTGGAGGTTTGAAGGTAAATGCCGTTCGTGAAGGGTAAGAATCCGTACGTGTTGCCTTGAAGCATGAGGGTTGTTGGTCCTGCTGTGTAAGGTGATGCGAGATTGGCTGTCAGGTCTTTAGTCTCTCCGGAAATCTTTGGCGCTGTCAAGTTGATGGTGTCCTCAGTTTTGTAGGAGTTGGTAAGGATTTGGTATGAATTGACTTGCATTGTTGTAGAGTTTATTGGGGCTGACTTGCCGTTGAGGTCCGTTGAAGTTATAACAACTGGCAACTCTGGCGCTGTTGTCCACGGGTCGGTGGGAACTGGACTTGTAAAGGTTGCGAGGTAGCCGAGAAACGTTTGCACAAAGTCTTCACCCAAAATGCCGTTAGATGTGCCGCTTACGTCAACGTATGCGACCCCTGACTGCTGAGGTACGGTTATGGAGCAATTCCAAGCTTGAGCGCTACTGTCATAGATCATGTTGGTTACAAGAGAAGTACCGGTCAATGTGACAAGTTTGGCGGTGAAGATCCCGCTTGTTACTGTAAATGGCCCGTAGAAAATGTTTGCTGTAACGTCCATAGTTTGGTTGGAGGTGAATTCATTTGGCGTTTGTCCTGTTGAGTTTGTAAGTCCGACAAAAATTGAGAGGCTTGGCTGGGAGACCACATTGTTAATTAGGTTTGCGATTTCGCCTATGTTTGGCGCGCCCCAGCCCGTGACTAGATTGTAGCCATATGATGCTGTCCATGGGATGCTGTAGCCGAATGTTATTGGATCGAATGCTTTGGGGTATAAGTTAGGGTCGTCACCTAAGCTGTAGAGGAAAGGATTGATGAGCCCTAGTCTGCCACCTACAGATTGATCAACTATTGTGATGAGTCCTCCTAGAAGCTGTACTGAAACTGATGTACCGCCAATTACTACTGTTGAACCGCCATTTACGAAGAAAATGCCTGGGTTAAGTCCTGCTTGCAGCGCGAGATCAGGCTCCATTCTTCCGTTTGGGTAGGAAGGTGGCGTTGGTAGGTTTTGTTGATACCAGGGTTTTGGTTCAAGGAAGCTGACTCCTCCTCCGCTGCCTCCAGTGTTGACTCCGTTTGGAACGTATGCTGGGTTGGACCACCCTGTTTGAACAAATGTGGTGGAGCCATTTTGATTTGAAAGGTAGGTTTGTGTTCCTCCTACACTTGTTACATAGGGGGAGTCGTCTGGGTATCCTAGGTTTCCTGCTGGGCCGTTGCTGTATCCACTTCCGCCTGCGTCGCCTGAAGAGGACAAGAATGTTATTCCTTCAAGATTGCCGATCATAAAATATTGATCGGTTAGGAGCATGTTGAAGTAGAATAGTGGTCCGCCTACTGTTGAAAACAACCACTCTGGAGCTATTGAGAAGCTCATCGCAAGCGTATTGTCCTGGTCAATGTTTATTATTGGTGCAAG
>JBEKVK010000143.1:0-4288 GCA_049514075.1 Bathyarchaeia archaeon
CTGACTAAGGACAGTGCGCACAAACTCAGCAATTGTTTAACGTCAATTTATAAAAACGTGCCCGTAAAAAACCTAATTGTAATTGACGGCTTCTCAACAGACGGAACCCTGAAAATTCTCGATGGCTTCAACAAGGCGCATGGAAACGTTGCTCTTTTTCAAGTTGACGGTTCAAGGGCTAAAGCGAGGACCGAAGGCATACGGCACGTTACTACAGAATGGTTTCTTTTTGTCGATAGCGACGTCGTCCTTTGCAAGGACTGGTATAAAAAAGCGCAAGCAGATTTGACAAATGGGGTTGCGGCGGTTTGGGGTTTAAACGTCGACGTTATCCCGAACGTGACAGATAAGCGGGTTCTTCTTTTGCAGGGTATACTTGCTCGGGAATGCTTCAAGTTGCGCGGTGGAACCCATGACACACTTATTCTAACCAAGGCAGTCGCGGGAATAAGGATCCCCGAGCACTTGCATACATACGAAGACGCTCATGTAATCAGGCACATCAAAGATCAAGGCTACAAAGTTTGTGTAGCATCTGAAGCCTACTGCCTACACTACAAGCCGCCGACGAGCTGGAACGTGAAAACTGGGTTCTCACAAGCCATAGTCGAATTCAAATGCGGCTTAGTCTACTCGCACCTGTACGGATACATGCTCTTCTACCCAGCCTTTCTGCTCAACTGGATCTTCCAAGTTCCCTTGAACTGGTTTAGAAATAACTCAAGACCGAAACCCCAAATCAATCAAAGCACAATTGGCCTAGCGGTTGTCTTCCAACCTGGCTCTGGAAAGATGGCTCCTTTTTCGGAAGAAAAACCCTCGAAATTAAAGATTGAATCCTGACATTTCAAATGGTTTCAATGCGTCAGTGCGATCCATAGGTGGTCTGAGACGGGTCTGGGCAGCATCTCGGCCGAATTATCTTTATGCATGAGTATACGTTTGTTCGGGTTCGGATTAAATTCTCCTATGACATCAGCGTAGATTCGTTCTTTGCTGAGGCTTTCAATTATTTTAGGTGCTGCTTCCGGCTCAGCCGCAATGAGCAATGCGCCTGAGCTGATAAGCTGTAACGGGTCAATTTCGTAGAAACGGCAGATTTTAGCGGTTTCAGGCTCAACAGCAATTTTCTCTTCAAAAACCCTTACGCCCAATCCTGCTGCATCCGCCAACTCGTGGATTCCGTTTAGGATTCCTCCTTCGGTTGGGTCGTGCATCGAGTGGACTCCCCCTGACCTGTATGCAGTTAAGGAGTCTTTTACCACGCTGATTTGGTTGTAAAAATTTTTGGCGCTGTCAAGGAATGCGGGGTTGAAGACTTTTTTAAGCTGCTCTTCCCTATCAGAGGCTAAGATGGCTGTGCCTTCAATGCCAGCGCTCTTTGTCAAAATCAATTTGTCGCCGGTCTTTGCATCTGCAGCGGTGACGTATTTGCCTTTTTCAGTTAGTCCCATGATGCAGCCCACTACGATCGGGTTTGACAACCCTGGTGTTGACTCGCAGTGCCCGCCGACGATTGCGATGTTAAGCTCTTTTGCGGCAGCGTTCATTTGGGTAGTTATGGTTTGTACGATTTCGCTTTGAGCGTTCTCTGGCAAAAGCAGGCAAGAAAACAAAAAGGCGGGTTCAACTCCGAAAGTTGCGACGTCGTTGGCGTTAACGTTAACTGCCTCCCACCCTATGCGCTCAATTGCACCCGTTATCGGATCCATCGAGACTATGGCGTTCTTGCTTCCAACATCCAAAACTGCACCGTCTAATCCTGCAGTGGGACCCAAGATGACTTCGCCTCGTTGTGCGCCTAAGTTTTTGAAAACTGTTTCTTTCAGGATTTCAATAGGAATTTTTCCAGGTGGCAGCTTCATAGATTATTCTCTGTGAAATCTAGCTTTTAAGCTGTCCCAACCTCTTCTGCTTGGCTTTGTCTTATCCAAGTTTCAGGGAGTCTTTTCAGAATAACTATGGATATTGGGATGCCTATAGCACCCCCTGCAACTATCTGCAAGATGTTGAACGGAACCTCAGTCGCTGCTGCCCAACCTAACGAAAGGCCGAAGAACTCCGCCAAGAAGTATCCTGACACCATTTCTACCCCTGCAACAGCGACCGCCAAAATGTTTCTTTTCTTGCTTCCCCTTTTAGCTATTAATCCAGCAATGATTCCTTCTGCACCCTTTATAATAAGCGTGAATGGGGCATAAGTTGAGGCATACCCGCCTGCTACGTCAGATAATGCTGATCCAACGCCGCCTGCGAAACCGCCGACAATTGGACCGAAAATTAGGGCGCTGGCGAAGATCATTATGTCGCCGAAGTTTAGGTACCCTTTGGTGGCTGGGATCGGAACCTGCACTGCAAATGTTGCGACTGCGACTAACGCCGCCATAATTCCCGCCTGTGCAACTGTGAGTGTTATTTTTCCTTGTTCAGTTCGGAATCCCATATTTATCGCCTTTAGTATAGTTGTAACTATATTATAGTTGCAGCTATCATGCCTAATAAGTATTTTTCCCAAAACTCACATAAGCAACTGAATCTCATCAAACGCAGCCAAAACCTTCCTGCCTCGATCAGCAATGCGGAAAAACCTCTTCCCATCTTGCTCATAGCTCACTACCAACCCCCTATCAGCCAACTCATTAAGGTGCTGATACACAGCTGCGCGGGTCATTATCTGCCCCAGCTGCTTCCACAAATCATAACCATATGAATCCTTCTCACTGAGAATCTTGAGAATCTTCTGCTTAGTACTAACCGCCAGCCCCAAACCAGCTGTTTTCTGCTTTTTGTTCAGCGCCTGCAAAACATCCGTCGACTTTAAGCCGCTCCCGGTGATGAGGCAAACAACGATGTCACGTGTTGAAATCTGTTTTTCTTTCAATTTCTGCAACGCTGCTACGGTGGCTGAACTTGCTGGCTCAGCGAAGACCCCTTCCAGCTTTGCTACCAATAGCTCGGAAGCCAAAATTTCGCTGTCTGAAACAGTTAAAGCCAACCCGTTTGACTCGTGAATTGCTTTCACTGCTAAGTCGCTTTGCAACGGTTCACCTACGAGGATAGCTAATGCACGTGTTGAAGGGCTGAAGGATTTCGATGGCGCGTTTTCTTTTAGTTGATTGACTATTGGAGCGCAGCCTTCCGTCTGAACCCCGACCATTCGAGGCAGTGAGTTGGTGAGCCCTAACTCTTTGAGTTCTTTGAAGCCTTTCCAAAGCGAATAGATTGTTCCGCCGCTTCCCATTGGCACAATAACCCAGTTTGGAGTCGTGGATTGCTCGTTTATTTCGTATGAAATGGTTTTTTGGGCTTCAACAACTAATGGGTTAAGTTCGGCGGTGGCTTGGTACCAGCCAGTCTCCTTGGCTAGATCAGCAGCTTTGCGAATGGAATCATCTACAATGTTGCCTGACTCCTCAATGACGGCGTCGTAAGCAATCATCTGCGCCAACTTGCCTACATCAACGATTTTTGGGACCAACACGTGGCAGATCAGGTTTGCTTTTGCAGTGTATGCGGCTAAAGAAGCTCCCATATTCCCGTTACTAGCACATACAAGTGTCTCAAAGCCTTGGTCAATCGCGTTTGATGTCAAGAAAGCTGCTGCCCGATCCCTATAACTGTTGGTGGGATTACGCGTCTCATCTTTTAAGTAGAGTTCTTTTAACCCGACTGTTTTAGCCAGCCTCTCAGCCTTATGCAGGGGAGTCCCACCTTCTCCCAAGCTTACTTCATGCTTAACAGGTGGAAGCACCTGTCTGTATCGCCAGAATCCAAGTTGCCCAGAAAACCGAAGTTTCCTTGCTTCAGGTAACTCTGCAGTAAATTCTAATGTACCTCCGCATTTTTCACAGTTACTCCTCAAAGGATAAACTGGAAATTCACTGGAGCAGTGACTGCATTTTAGAGTTAAGGTCATCTTGGGTATGTTGCCTAAACACGCTTTTATGTTATACCATCAGGTAAGGGGCAAAAGTAAACACATGGGAAATCTAGCCCGCTATTGTTAACGTACAATAGTGCACCCGTCCAAGCATGATTAACTTAATTTTCTTGAAATGTCAGCATGCAAAAAGTAGGCTGCGGCAATGGTTACTGCTACAATTATGTAGACTAGCAGGATTTCAATTGAGAAGCTAATTGTGGGCCGGAGAGTTGAAGTGCTGATGAAAGTAAGGGCTGTTGACACAGTCGGCGGAAGCCTCGGTAAAGCATATTGAATAGGAAGCGAACTTGCAGCCGAAGTTGGAAGATACATTTGAACGGTTTTGTAGACCACTTTGCCCGTTGC
>JBEKVK010000144.1:0-4287 GCA_049514075.1 Bathyarchaeia archaeon
GTTGGGACCAATCCATAGCAGGTAATCTGGAGGGTGCCTTCGTTCTCTGGGAACGTTATTGTTCGAGAGTTGGGGTTAAAGTTACCTAAGTTATAGTTTGTTGAATCAAGCTGCCAGTACATGTTCCCTTGTAACGCCGAGTGTTGGAGGTTTGTCGTCAACGACAGACTGGTGGAAGGACTGCTTTGGCTGATGTCGATGGTTGCAGTAACAGATAGCTCGTCGCCTTCCAGTACGTATCCATTTTGATTTGAGGCAGTGTCTATAATTGTCGCTCCGTTGTTGGCGTTTTTGACAGTGTACGCAGTGATCCACCGACCCGATTGCTGGGTGGTTGTTTGAGCTTTAACTGTGGAAACTGAAACCGAAGTTAAGTATACTGCTGTTAAAATTAAAATGAGACTTAAGGCTAGAATTTTCTTGTTCAAATTTATCCCCCATGTTTTTTACTCCATGTTTTCTATTGTATGACGCATATAACTCTTGTGCTAGTCACTCGTTTGCTGTTCTCTCAAGTGACAAAATAGGCTTCCTCGCCTTTTTTAAGAGACTAAAGCACACAAAACACAAAAAACCGTTTCAATAGTCATGCAGGGATCAAGATCGTCATTGGATAACAAAGATTAAGAGGATACGGCGATTAGAGCACTATTAAGGAAGATTGTAGATGGAAGTCATAAATGTCCGCTTGCCGGAAAAAGTTGCGTCAGACATCGATAGGCTAGCCAGCAAACATGGTTTGACCCGTTCTGAAGTCATGCGCCAAGCGTTAACTGTCTATTTACATATTGTAGAAAATGTTGGCACGATGCTGCGTCCTATAGTTTTTCAAGTGAAGCCTGCCCAACTAAATTATACGCGGAGAGGTGACGTTTCAATCGTTAAAGTTCCCACAGGACACGCGATTGTGGCGGGTTCAACTTCGTCTGGTGCAGTCGGACCCAAAATAGAAGACAAAGTCAAAGTTGACGGCCAAATATTGGGGAAGTTTCTGGCAAGAGTCAGCTTAATGGACGTTATTGCGACTGGCGCGTTTCCCATTCTTTTGTCTGTCACCTTAGGCGTTGAGAAAGAACCGACCGGAAATGCCATTTTAGATGGGATTCGAAAGGAAGCAAGAACCCTTGGCCTCGACCCAGACCAAGTGCTTATGGAAAACACTGAAGATAACTTTGAAACAGTGCAAACAGGCGCAGGCTTAACCGTAGTCGGATTCGCGAACGAAGAAGAGTTAAGGTTAGGAAAAACAGTTCCTGGCGACTT
The DNA here is from genome assembly GCA_049514075.1 of Bathyarchaeia archaeon. Taxonomy (GTDB): domain Archaea; phylum Thermoproteota; class Bathyarchaeia; order Bathyarchaeales; family Bathycorpusculaceae; genus Bathycorpusculum. The sequence continues at coordinate 1,264 of JBEKVK010000144.1, forward strand.
GGTAGTTGCAATCGGTAGGCCAAAGGTCGGCGACGAAGTGATTTCAGCCGAGGCGAAAGGCGAAATTGCAGACCTCAAAAACATAATACAGCTTTCACAGAAAAAATATGTCCATGACATCGCACCCGTTGGAACCTTAGGAATTGCTGACCAAGCCAGAATGATTGCCTACGCCGTAGGCAGACAACTGAAACTGACCGAGGCAAAAACCTTGGATTTGAATAAATCAGCTGGACCAGCAACCGTGGTCTTAGCTTCTATCGAAAAAGAAAGACTGGAAGACTTAACATCACTGATCAGAAAACCCGTTAACGTTATTGGAGAAATTCTGTAGGAAAACTAAAGAACTAATTGGACAACATGTTTATTTTGCCGCGGTCTTTTGCGTTCTTTCGAGTAGGCGTCCGTTCCGGTCTATTTCTCCGCTTCTGATCCGTGTTGTGGAAATGGAGCCGCAGTTTTCTGCGGGAACCATACTAACGGTGACAATTTTTAACGGTTGAAGCGGTACCTTGACGCGTATCTTGTTGATTTTGCGAGCAGCCGACTCAGTTTCTTTGCTTACAACTAAGGCTTCCAAACCTTTGCCCGATATCGTTAAGCCGTAAGGGTCATCTAACGGGACAATTTCCGCTCTGGCAGATAAGCCTGATTTCTTTAAGAAAGCTTCAAGCTCCGCATATCTTTCGGCATATGAGGCAGTTACGTGGGGTTTACCCATTTTAGTTACAAAGTTGTCAGAAGACAAACCGATCACTACTTTTTCTCCAATTTCAAAAGCTCGAGTTAACAACGATTTGTGACCCATATGCAATTCGTCGAATGTTCCGCCAACTGCAACTTTTTTGAATCGTCTCATTCTATCAGCCTAGCGCCTTGGAAATCGATTTTGCTCAATAACACTTTTCCAGAGGGCAAAACCTCCTTAAAAGCTTCTACTACCGCTTGAGCGTTTTCTTCAAGCACTAAAGCATGCACAGCTTCGCCAAGCATGTTTTGCGACGCACCAACCGCACCCGCTTTCTTGGCGATCTTGATTAGGCGCCGAACATTTGGGGTTGCAAAACCCGCGTTCTCAGAAAACTCCCAGCATTTGTCGAGAAAACTGTTTAAAGTTGGATTATCAAGGATTGCTTCCAAGGTTTCTTTGCCAAACCGGTTGATTACTTTCTTTCTTTCAGGGTCTCCTAACACGGATTTAGGCGTGTGTGATTCTAAAAAGCCAGCTACAACCATGTAGTCCGGTGTTATTGGGATACGGTCAAGTTGGCATATACCGGGGGCTCCAGGTTCAACGACTAGTACGCAACCGCCGGTAAATGTTAATGAGCTAACTGTTCCTAAACCTGTTCCGCACTCAATCTCTGCAATATGGGCGATTTTGCCGATTTGGTTATAGGTTAAAGGCAAATCCAACGCGTTTTTTAGTGCTAAACCAGCGGTCAAAGCGCCACCAGCACTTGTGCCGAAGCCCGACCCGATCGGAACTTCGATCTTGTGGTCAACAGTAACTTCGTATTTTTCATTAACCCCGCGCAGAAGCTGCTCAACCACTTTCTTAGTTGTTCTTGCTTCTTCAACGCGCTTTGTGTTTATGAAAACATTGACGCGTGATTTCTCTGACTCCAGGGCAGTTACTATTGTTGAAACGCCTTTCTCAAGTCCAAATCCTCCACCCCTGGCACCCACTTTCTCTAAGTCAACAATGGGCTTACCAGCTTTGGTGTCGTGAATTTCAAAAAAACTTGAGATTGCCGCTGGCGCAAATGCTTTGGCGGTTTTTTTCACTGAAGTTCACTTGCTTTTTCAGTTTCTCTTCTTTTTGATAGTGTTGGAAAAGCTTTGTTAATTGCGGCAATGATGGGGGGTCCAAGGATTAATATGAAGGGGATTTCAGTGAAGAAAGTAAAGAAGAAAGTTGCTAATGCAACTGGCGCCGTGAACGGTGTAGCGGCTGGCGTGAAGAATTGACTAAAAACTGGTACAGTTACGCCAATTATAGCAGCGCCGAGTAACATGCCAATTATTGATCCTACCTCAAAGCTTCGCCATTTCGAGTTTCTTAAGATTACCACCGGAACCAAAAATATAACATAACTAGCCACTGCTACGCTTATGAAGGCCATTTTGACCCAAAAGTCTAATCCAGTGTATGTATAGCCAATCCAAATGAATAATGCTGTAGCAATACCGTAAGCTGCAACGGGCGTTGCCCAACGTATTTTCTTTTTGGCTATGTATCCTATTAGAAAGAAAGCGACGAAATTGCTGGTTACTCCTGCCATAAGACTAAGCAGCAGGTTATTTCCAAAGATAGCGTCGCTGATGAAGATGCCGACCGCAGCGCCAATTCCGCCAACTAGCGGACCGAATACGACGGCAAAGACAGCTGGAACAATTACCGGCGGCCAGAATCTAACTCCACCATAGGATATTGGGATTAAACTGAAGAAAATATAGCCGACTGCCACGTATAATGCTATGTTTAAGGCTAACCCTGCAACGTCAATTGCTTTAAGTTTTAACATCTTAACTTTTGCATTCCTTTCCGCGTGTTTGTTGACGCTGTTGAAAGTTCTTTTTGTAGATAAGACTTTCCTATGAATTGTTTAAACACGTTTAAACTTTCCCGGTGTTGCGGTCTATTTTTTTCTTTTTGATGTAAAACGTAACCGCTAAGAAGATAAGTAACGTTGGGGTAAGCCCGACGGCAAAAAATACTATATTGCGGGAAAACGCAGAACCCTTCGTTGGTGGGTTGGTCAAGGTTGGCATAGTAGAGATGGGTACCATTGGCTGAGGCGTTGAGATCGGAGTTGATGTTGGGGTTGGAGTTGGCCGAATTTGTGTTTGTAACGTTGCAGGCTTTAGCTGGGGCATTGTTAAGTCTGCGACTCTCGTTACTGAAGCAATGTTATTCCAGTCAGATGAAAACTGTATTTCGTAAACTCCATTTGTTGGGAATTGCTGGCTAACAGGTTGGGAACCGAAGGTGAATGATAAAGTTCCTGCCAGAACGGGTAT
>JBEKVK010000145.1:0-4277 GCA_049514075.1 Bathyarchaeia archaeon
AAATCGGATTCCTCGAAATTTCTAATCTGAGCAATCATGGATTCTGATTACCCTCGAAACTAATTATTAGCTTTTTGTAAAGTTTTTCCAAGCTATTCTTTATGATGTAGGGTTTGATAAAGGAATAGTTTGAATTTGGTTTAAATTTATTTCAGACGTCCAATAAAAATAATGAGCGATGCGTGATTTTTTTGAATTGTAGCTTCATTTGGCAATTAGCACGGCGCATGTTGCTCGATGGGCGACTCTTTCGCTTGTGCTGCCCAGAAAGAATTCCCTGATCTGGCCGTCCCCCCTGTGACCAATAACTATCAAGTCAAACTCGCCGTTCGCAGCAGTCTCAACTATCTGTGATGAGGGATCTCCTTCCTTGAGTTCCGCCGTGATTTTAAGCGCGGGCTTTAATTTGTTTGCCCTTTCAGCGGCTCTGGACAAAACTGCCTCATGCACCTTTCTGAATTCCCTGATAATTGGCTGGTAATCAATTGACTCTTGGGAATATCCAGGCGATGAAGACTGCTGTATCATGCTAAGTTGATTTCCAATTTCTGGAGGCGACTGAAAAACGTTAAGTATCAGAATCGAAGCGGAAAACCTATCAGCAATTTCAAGAGCGCAATCCAAAGCCTTTTCCGAGGTTTCAGAACCGTCTACGCCCACTAGAATTTTCGTTATCAAACACGGATCATCTCTTGTTTTTAATTTGCGATTGAAGCTCATAGACTTTTCTCCATTTTCCAAAATGCAGCTCAAAAATGTTATACTTAATCCCCATAGTTTGCGCTATATGGGCTATTGTTTGCGAACTAGCCGACCTACCAGTTAACTTCTGCTTTTGCAAAGGGCTTTGCTCTTTTAGTCATTGCTAAAACGTTAAAAGCGCTTAATGAAGCCATAATGGCTAGCCAAATTCCAAAAATGGCGAAATCTTCCATTGATAGATTGAAAGTGTAGAGCTGCGTAAGATTTAACAGGCCAGCGTTCAGGTTCATCAAGCCGATGAATATGGATACCACGGTTAGTGCCGCTGTTGCATAAAAAGACTCTTTTGATTTAACCTTGAACAGCAGGTAGTAAGCTGCAAAAGTAACAGGAACATAAAATGCCAAGGCTCCTAACGCGCTGAAGGGCCAGCCTAAAATGTTCAGCTCATCTCCTGACCGCTGAATGTTCAAAACAAAAACTGTTGAGACAACATCGAAAAACCAACATGCAAAGGCAAACCCTTGCAAACTCATCAAACCGTTTTTGGCCTGTTTAACGCGAGTTTGAATAGTTGTTTTTACTTTGAGGTTTTTTAGAAGCAGTATGGCGCGTCCTGCGAAAGGGATAGCTAAAAAAAGAAAGGCGCCTAATCCCAGCCACAGATTGATTGTTGATGAAACCCAGGCGCATAAGAGCAGCCATATTGCGCTTGCTACAGCTACAAAACCTTCCGCGACATTTTTAGCATGGCTCATATCGTTTTGCCTTTTCAATAAAAATCTCGTTGGAGAAGGTTTTAAGGTGTTGACTTAACTTTTTGGACGCACAAACGGTTTTACCTTAACTTGACAAGTGCTCATTTAGAACGTAAATGCGTCACGGCAGAGTATTAGGCGTCTTAGTTGTGGTTATTGCTGTAGCGGCGCTTTTTGTAGGCTTATCCATGGAGAACACATATTCGGTTCCGCAGCATCGGCTAACATGCATATCTTCTGAAACATTTTCTATGCCCGAAAACTCAACAACATACAAAAGCCTCTCTCTCAACGAATCAGGCTCCTACTACATTGTAGTATACGCTAACGATGCATCAAACACGGTATTTTCCAGTGCCCTCACGGACGCGAACTTGCAAAAATGGCTGAAAGGTCAATTTGCGGTGTCCTGGGATGGAGCTTCAGGAAACGGCGATTTTTATAACTTGCCTGTTCCATGCCAAGCATACCCTTATGACGTAAGCAGCAGTTCAAACACTCAAATTGCAAATATAGTGTTTTGGAACTCGAGAAACATTAGCCAGCAAGTTAACGTAGCAGTTTACGAGGAAACGTTGGTGATGGATCAATCGGGTTTAAACTTGGCAAAGATGATTACCGCGGCAAGTTCAGTTGTAATTGTGGCAGTTGCAGCCTTTTTCGCGGTGAAACATAGGGCTTCCTTGAAAAACTTTAAGATGACACGCAAAAAGGCGCTTGTGCTGGTTGTTTCCGTGATACTTCTTGTCTTTGGCGTTTATTTGGCAAACACTTATTCAAGCCCTGTTAATGCGCAAGTTACGCTTGCCCATGGCATAGTTAACGTGCCCGCTAAAAATTACAATTCCATAGCCTATGTTGAAGGCTCGGCTGGCATCTACCTCATCCAAATTAGCTCTGACAAAGGTACCGTACAAGCATTCGAGAACGGAGAAAACTCAACTTTCATGCACTGGAGTAATGGAACCGTTACGGATATTCGAAGTTGGAGCAGACCTGATATTAACGCTTCATCTGGACAAACTGGTGTAGACTTTGTTAACAGTGGCCCGCCTACCACCGTGTACTTAATCCTCTCAAACATCGACTCATATAGCAAAAACGTTAGCTACATAGTCACTTACAGCTGGACATATAGTAACAACTTTGCCTACATTGCAGGCGTAGCATTAACCGCTATCGGAGCAATCTTGCTTGCCATAACCCTGTTAGGCAACAAATTGCAGGCATTCAACAGAGCCCTCGAAAACCAAGAATAAAAATACCCAAAAGTGACCTTTCACTCTTAGCCTTTGCTTTGATGTTGATGCAATCCACATAATTTGTCAATCAGTATTCTCCTACTTCTCAAATCTCCTTAAAAAAATCATAATTGGCAGGTAACTGCTCCTATTCCTTACTTATAGCTATCAAAAGTAGTGACGGCTGTTCTTACTCGTTTAACATTTCAGCGAGTAGTCGTCGTTCCGCTCTTCTCAAATGAACCGCTAACGTAGAACTCGAAAGACCAAGCTTTGCTGCCAACTCATCTGCGCTTACTTTTCTGGGTGTATCAAAGTAGCCAAGCCTAAAAGCCAAAGAGATCGCTTCCTGCTGTTTTTCAGTCAAGCGACTGATCGGTGAATTGGGTGAAAATTTGGCATCCGTAAGCGATAGCACCTTGTAGTTAACCTGCCTATTTTCAAGGAACTCTTTAACCTGGTCATTATCTCCAACAAGAGTAACTCTGACTTTTCCATCCCTAACAGCAAAAGGCAACATAGGGTACATCCCTCTTCTGATAAGTGTTCCTGAGTTTGACTGAACCGTTTTTCCCTTGATAAGATAGATGCAAGCGTCTCTATCCTGTTCTAAAAGCTGATATTCGACGTTGAGATTTTGAAGGAGTACTTTTAAGAGTTCTTCAACTTCCAAAGAGTTATCCTTGGACTCTAATCTGAATATTGCAGCCGTTTCAGATGAATCAAATCTTAAAATGTGAAGCACCTCAAATGATTTGATTTTTTTGATTGTCTCAAGCCTGTTCAATTCAGTCGATTCAGCTTTTTTGACTAGTCCTGAATCGACCTGCTCTCCGGACTCTTTGAGTTTCTCGATTTCTCTATCCTTAATTCTTTTTATTGCTTCGTTAATTGACCACTCTATAACTAACCTGCGCATACGTTTTGCATCGTTCTCTTAAATAAATAATTATCGCAACAGCGAATAAGCTCGCTATAAAATTAATACGGAATGCCGCCATTTAGTTAAAGACAAAAAGTTCGGAAGATATAAAATGAAAGAATTTGAGAAAATTAGCCCAACTGCTAAACTTGTAGCTTATTCAAGAACGTTTACTGACATTCCCTTTGCTAAAGAGTTTGCAATCAAAAGTAACGCTAAACAATCCTTCGAAGAACAGACTGGGGATATTAGAGGATCTCCTATCTGGGAAGCACGGTATAAAGTCACTGACAAAATAATTAAAGAACATGGCATAACTCAAGTTTTAGAGATTGCCGCTGGGCTGTCCCCTCGTGGTTTATCGATGACAAGAAATTCCGATGTCGTATATGTGGCAACTGATTTGCCTCAAATTCTAGAAGAAGAAAAGGAAATTGCTCAGTCAATTCTTGCTCAGTCCAATGAATCACGTCCGAATCTCCACTTTCAAGCAGTAAATGCTCTTGACATGGAGAGTTTATCGAAGGCTGTTACTTTTTTCAAAAAAGAAAAATCTCTTGCCGTTATCACCGAAGGACTTTTACCGTATTTTTCAATGGAAGAAAAACATACCTTAGCTAAAAACATCCATAAAATATTCAGTGAATATTCTGG
>JBEKVK010000146.1:0-4261 GCA_049514075.1 Bathyarchaeia archaeon
ACAAAGTCTTAAGCTGGTCATCGGTAACATTCTTGGGGAACAACGTTTAACTAAGAAATTCCCAATCATGGACAGGTAATTGAAATGAAATGTAATGACGTAAGAACATTTTTGTCCCAGATAGCTCAGAAATCAATTTCGTTGCAGATTCCACAAGCAGACATGGATTTTCTCCATGATAACGGCTATCTTTCGGTCATTCCAAAAGAAGATTACGATCAGTCTTTAACGGAAGTTTCAAACTTGACGCAAGACAACTTGGACTTGGCGAGTGAAGAGAATGCAGAAAGGAGCGCGAAGACCGCTCTGGACGAAGAGGAGAAGAAAACTCATTCAATAAAGTTTCTTTTTGAAGGAAAAGAGAACAAGGAAGCTGAACGCGAAAAAGTCGATAGCGAAAAGAACGTTGTCTCAAAAATGGACTCTGAAATAGCTGAAAGAGACAACAAGATAAAGGAGCTAATCCAGAAGAAATCTAATGTTGATAGAATGGTGCCCTACGGCGGAAAATACGTGTCGCTTACGGGTTTAGGCGTAATCACCTTAAACGATCTAAACATCAGAAACTACAGGGTTTCCGCCAACGAGTTCCCTGACTTCATCGAAGAAACCAAGGAAACAACGGATGAGCTTAGAACCATAGCATGCAAAGCCAACTTCTACGCGAACAGGTTCAAAGCTGAATTTCCAGACGCCGACCTTTCCCAGCTTTGGAGTGTCTCAGTTGGATTGGGAAAGCTTCAGGGCGATCCCGATCAAATCTGCCAAAGATTCCTGCAAGCGACTGGCAGCTTGCAGCATTTCAAATCCACCGTCGAAAACAAGATGATGGCGGCGGAAATCATGACTGCCTTCAGGGACAACCAATCTCAGCCATTAATGGATTCCGACTTGCAGAACCTTTCAGGAACCTTGGGAAACATTGACAAGGAAGTCAGACACGACAAAGTTCCAAAAGAGCTGTCAGTCGGCGTAGCAGCCATTATCCTGTTCGGTAGAAGATTCGACGGCACATTCCCTACTGACAGATTTGCACAATTTTCCAAAATTACTTCTTCTCCTGAATCAGCTGCGATTCTAGCCGTGGTAAATGTCCCTTCAGACCAGCTGACGGCTAAATTCCAGTCTTTCAGGTCAATGTTTGGATCCTGGGGGTACGAATTGTCGGAGGACACCGAACTTGCCTCTGCATATTTATCGATTTCAGATTTGGGTCCCGGTGAAGTAAATACGAAGTTGACAATAATTATCGACGCCCTTAAGAACTACCTTGAGTATCCGCTCGTCGCCTCCGCGATACTTGCATCGATACCAACACTGGAAGCAAACGAGACCCTTGACTTGATGCAGAAAGCCTACTCTCTGCTTGGAACCCAGGCCACAGACATGTTTCCGCCGGAGCTTCTGAGCCTTTCAGTTAGGATGATTCACGGAATCAAGAACGAGTTGGTGAAAGAACTTGATCCAACCGCGAAGCTTACCAATACTCCAATGCAGTTTACGTTTATCCCTTCAAACATATTCTTCATCTACTATGCACCGCTGATTGTTGCACATTCATATTATTACTCCACTTTTAGCGGGATCGGAGGCTTCCATCCTGCGCATGTACACGGCGTCGGAGGATTCATGGGTTGACCTCGAAATCGCTGCTTCTAATTCTCTCCCTTTCGCTGTTCTTAGCGGTTTACCCAGTCTTCGTCGCTGCAACATATGTGCCACATCAAGGCGACTACTTCAACTATCATGAAGTGGAGAACCTTGGAAGCGGCACAGGCAGCTACGCTGGATACACTGAGCAGACAGTCGTGGATGGAAAGGAAACGATGAACAGTGTCGATGCAAACGGAGTGGTGTCTGCTACATACGGCTACTCATATACTTGGAGCAACAGCTCTGGCTCAACCGAAACTGGCAGCCAGTCTGGAACATTCACTTTCTCAACCGACAACTTCTTTTACATCAATGGAACTGACGATCAGACAGGGTATGTCAGTCCAACGGTCTGGTTCTTGATGGATAACTCAATTTCTCAGGGCGGCACCTTCACCATTCTTAACACTGAGATGACGGTCACATCCAGGAGTTACAATTACTACCTTTCTTCGCAGGGCAAAAACGTGAACACGATTTTTGCTCAGGGCGCCTCAAGCTATGAGAGGAACGATAATTACGGACAATTTACCGCCACCTACACATGGAAAGCCTACTTTGACCCAACCACGGGGTACATTATCGGGTACGAATACGTTGAACACGATACCAACCCTTCAGGCGACGGGTTCACATGGACCGACAACCTCTACGTGACCTCAACCAGCTACTCGCTGACTGCAGCTGTAGCAGGCAGCTCAGGCGCACCTGTTAATGTCGACCTCATAGCGGCAATAGTGCTGGTTATCGTAGTCATTGTGATCCTAATTATTGCGCTTTCGAGAAGAAGCAGAAGAAGCCTTCCGAAGCGTAGTTCAATGCAAGAATATTCCCCGCCGTCACAGCCACCACTGGCACCTCAAATTGATTTGACTCCGAAGCAACCGGCGGTACAGCAGATTGTGATTAAAGAGGTTGTGAAGGTAAAATGCCGTTACTGTGGAGCACTGATAGACTCCACAGCTCAGACTTGCCCTGTATGTGGAGCTCCCAGAACATGACATGGTACTAAATTTTTGTTTCCTTCTTTCTACCTAAATCCTTTCTAAAATACAGAAAAACCTCTCCATTTACGCACATGTTCGCTTTCATGACGTTTCCTGAAGAAGCTATATTATGACGGGAAATTTCGCAGAACGTTGAATGGGCCTGCTTTGACTTAAGCCAGAGAAGTCGCGCATTCAAAATATCTTCACCCATGCCCATTCTCCTAAATTGAGGTTTCACATAGAGAGAGTGCAGTCTTCCAACACCATTCACAAGTGAAACCCAGCCTAATCCGGCAATTTCATTCTTCAGCCTAACTATAAAGCATCTGTCTCCGTTCTCAAACGCAACAGTTACCCATCTTTTGTTTATCCCCGGGTGGGTCGAAGCCATAAATCGTTCTACCTCACCCACGTTACGCTTCTCCAACATGGAAATTTCATAGCTGAACCTGTGGGAAAGGGCAAGATTCTCAAGATCTACGGCGTAAATATCATATATTTCGTTTTCATGTTCAGTTTTTAGCTCAGAAAAGACCCAATTGAATGGTCTTAACGCGTAAAAGTAGTCAAATACCTCTCTTGATCTGGTATAAATTGATCCACTTTTCTCCGAGCCGTCATACATGAATAAGCCTGAGGTAACTCCTTCGGAAGTCCTAGTTACATAAGCTTCTCCGCCTATTTCCAGAATTTCTTTGGTATGATATTCCAAGTAAGGTTCAAAAAACGAAAAGCCAGCAGGAAAGACAAATTCCATGTCATATACGCTCATTAATTGGGAAACTTGCATTTTTCCTGCCACTTCGTTCTTACAAATATAAATTTCAACCTGATAAAACTTGAGTTCTCGCCTAATGACAAGAACTGAAAAGGCCAACGAGGCACTACGCAAACAAAATTAGGGTGTTTTCATCTAAGATTTGAAAAACCCAACTTGTTCCAGTGCATGAAACGCTGGAATTGGGAACCGTAACTAAGGTGGTTAGAAATAAAGCAAGAAAAAAAGTGTAACTCTTGCCTAAACTGTCCGCACTTACTTTTTGAACCTATTCGTGAAAAATGGCTATTCGTAACCTTTTTCTTAGGTTACAAAATATGACGAAAGCAAGACAACGAAAGCTTTAAATCTTTTTTGATGTGTCCGTGTTTGGCGGGGAGAGGGGCAATTTTACGCAAGTTAATAGTTTGAAGCTTTTAGGTTTAATAGTTATTATGATTTTTGCTTTATCAGCCATCAGCATGGTTCATGCTGTTCCAAAGCTTGCAGTATCCGCCAAGATCACAGCGGTGACGGCTGGTACCGGCATGGTCTATGATCTCGGCAAAGGCGAAATATTTGTGGTAGACGATAGTGGCACGGTTACCGCTATTTCAGACAGCACAAACAAAGTGGTTGCAACAGTTAGTATACCCAACGGGTATGGTTACTATAATGGCATGGCTTGCGATTCGGGGCAGGGTGAAATATTCGTCGCCTCAGGCAATGCCATAAGTGGTGGAACCCCCATGATTACGGTTATATCAGACAACTCCAACAGCATAGTTGCAAACATAACATCAGGTAACTGGTGGTTTCCACATGGTGTGGCTTATGATTCTAGCAAAGGCGAAATATTCGT
>JBEKVK010000147.1:0-4257 GCA_049514075.1 Bathyarchaeia archaeon
TTGGCTTTCAGCAAATGGCTTATGACAGAATAATTGTTCATCGATGCCAAGCCCATCTTGATCTTGCCAAGCAACGTGTCAAGAAGCTGTCTGGCGCCTGGGAACAGGGTTACTTGGTTGGTAAGTTCGATTTCAAGCTCGCTCTTGCGTTCAACGAGCCGTTGGACAGTTTTTTCGTCAAAAATCGTTTGGGCTGACTGTAAAATGTCTCTGAAAGTTTCCGCTGCACCAATGCCGATTCTTCGTTCAATGTAATCGTCACTGACTTTGACGCTGATTTCACCGAGCGCCTTCTGAAACGAAACCACGATTACTTTGCGTGTGTCGCCTAAGGTGCCGTCCCAATCAAAAATGGCTGCTTCAAACATGGCGGCTCAAACTAGTTCAGGTTCAGTTTTTCCCTGATTTCTTGGCTTTTCCTTGTAGCTTCTTCTATGGCGCGGATCATTGCTGGGCGGATTTGGCTTTGCTCAATCTGGTAGATGGCTTCAATGGTGGTTCCGCCAGGTGTTGTGGTCATGTCTTTGATTTTGGATGGTTCCTCATGCAGGTCCAAGACTAGTTTGCCTGTTGCCATGACGGTTTGGGCAGCGCAGGTTAACGCGATGTTGCGGGGTAGCCCCACTTTTAAGCCGGCGTAGGTCAATGCCTCAACAATGATGGACATGTAGCCTGGACCGCTTCCACTCAAAGCTGTTATTGCATCCAAATATTTCTCATCCAGCTCGTCGCATATGCCGAACATGTTAAGTAAAGTTTTGACTTTTTCTTTGTCTGCCGCCGTAACGTTGGGTTCGCAGCAGTAAGCCGTGTAGGCGGCTTGCACCATGGCGCCAAGGTTAGGCATGATTCTTACGATTCGGGCTTCAGGCGCGTTCTTTCTCAGGAACTTGAGCGGCACCGTGGCGGCAACAGAAATCAGCAATTTACCTTTAATTTCTGGGCTGATCTCTTTGAGAACCTTGGCCACATCGCCGGGCTTAACTATAATGAAGATAATGTCGGCTTCAGCAGCGGACTTTACGTTGTCAGTTGAAGTTTTGACGCCGAGGATTTCAAACTCTTTAAGTCTGTCTAAGGCAATGTCAACAGATGTCAATTTGCCTTTGTAGCCGCCTTTAACCAGACTTTTGATTATGGCTCCACCCATCATTCCAGAGCCGATTACCGCGATTTTATCGTCCATAACTGTCTACCTTGCTATTTTAAGGACTGTAACTTCACCCTTTAAACTTTTGTCACTTAAAACAAGTTCAAAATTTAAGTGCCTATCATTTCCTTGAGCAGCTTATGCATGGTTAACGCGGAAGCGTTTGTTCTAATTCCTCGAGGGTTAAAATGGGTTGGTACAGCTTGGTAGCCACCGTTGTGCAACGCGTTCGAGAAAGCTTGTATTGAAGGCGATGGTAAACCAAGTTTTCCGCTGAGCTTGTCAAGCAAGTAGTATGTTATCGGCGCCAAAGCCTCTTGTTTAGTTAAAGAAAGAAGTTTGGAAATTCTTGCGTTGCTTTTGAAAGCTACGGTCTGGTTTTCTTTGATCATTGATTCAATGAATTGCTGATCGAAGATGCTTCCTAACCAAAGTGGCCCTGCATAATCCATTTTTGAGCCGCATTCGGGGCAGTTCAGGTTGCCGAAGGGTTGACGGGTAGTTTCCCTGTGTAGGCAGTTGAAGCAGTGTAGGATGTATCCGAGGGTTTTGACGCTTTCGTCAGCTTTAACTGCGCCGTAGACAATTTGGGCGTATAGCCTGATGTAGTGTTCGCTGCTGTGGCTAAAGACAACGTGAATCCCGATGTCGTGTTTTGCGGCCAATACGGCAGTGCAGCCTGCAAGAAGCCGAACTGCAAGTTCATGGCAATACTCTGTCCGCAAAGGTTTCCCGCCGTATTTTCGTATACAGGCTTTTGAGTGTACCCCGCAGAGCGGCGCCAAGTCAGTGGCTGTTGAAGCAAGCAAACCATGGTTGCGAAGCGCTCTTAAGGCTGAACTTAAGAAAGGGGCAGGCGTGCCGAATGGGTCTATGTCGACTATGTCGAAGCGTTTCTTTGGCGAGGCGTTGCAGCTTAAAACGCAGTTCGCATCCCTGTGCCTTACTGCAATCATCTTTTCGAGCCCGTTAAGTTGCACGTTGTGCTTTGCGACCTTGAAAGCCCGTTCGTTGATATCACTGATTAAGACTCGTTTTACGCCTGCGATTTCGGCAGCGAACCGAATGCCTCGAATTCCTTGGCTGGTTAAAGGTTCACATATGCTGATTTCCCTGTTTAGCATGCGTTGGTAGGCTTGGAATGCTAGAACAGTTAGGTCTCTGTTGAACTCCATGACTGGGTTGTAGAAGACTGGGGCTTTGGAAGGCGCGTAATCCGATGGCGTGACTCCGTAAGCTTCAAGTTTAGGCACTAGGACTTGCACTTTGCCCTCTCTGATTATTTCGCTTGGAAAATCTGGCGTGTAAACGACATCGGTCATTTGGTTGCTTCCAGTTGGATTTGCTTATCAAAAGAATTTTATCTGCATATTAGACTTCTGGTTTAGGCAGGTGTGAAGCTGTTGAAGAAGCGGGTTTTGCTTTTGACAGGCGCTCCGGGAGTGGGAAAAACAACAGTGCTGATCAAAACGGTGGAAGCCCTTAAAACGCGAGGCGTAAGCGTTGGCGGCATGATTAGTAGTGAAGCAAGAGAAGGCGGCGAGCGGGTTGGTTTTGAAATACTTGATTTAACCAACGGCAATCGTGGGTGGCTGGCGCATGTAAATCAGAAGATTGGCCCGCCAGTCGGAAAGTACCATGTGAACCTTCACGATCTTGAAACAATAGGTGCAGAAGCCATTTTTGAAGCTTCGGAAAAATGCGTTGTAGTGGCAATTGATGAAATTGGTCCCATGGAGCTTTATTCACCGAAGTTCAAGCAAACCGTAAAGCAAGCGCTTATGAGCGGTAAGCTTGTGTTAGCGGTGGTTCATGCGAAAGCCAAAGACCAACTGATAGCTGAGGCAAAACAAAGAGAAGACGCTGAAATTATCCAGGTAACAAAAGAGAATCGAGACGCTTTGCCCGAAACACTAAGAGAACTATTGCAGCTATCTATTGAGACTTAACAAGTTATGTGAATTAGCGCGACAAATTTTCTTTGTTCTTCCTCGATTTTTTTAATTACTTCGGGGGTAGAAAGGATTGTCGTGTCATATTTGTTCAATATTTCAGTAGCCTTCGGCGTTATGGGCAACGCGGCTTCGTGACCAATCCCAACGTAAACTGCTTCGAATTGTTCCTTTGAAAGAAAATCAAGTTCCCGTTCAGAAAGGGGCGTGTGACCGTATTCCGATTTTAGTGCTTTGGATTTCTTTTTCTCCCTTTTTGTTATGGATCCATCTGAATGGATTATGATGTCCTTTTCATATTTTTCACCGTTGACATCGATCCAGCCGAACTCTGATCTAAGGGATTCAATTTTCATAGACTTCACCCAAAATAGTAATGACCCAAGCTTATTTTGGTTTCTTGACGGGTGCTTTGTTGTTTTTTGAATTAGCCTTGGGTTTTGGCGTTTCGGGTTTTTCTGGTTCATCCCAATTCTTATCGAACTCTTCTGGCGACATGATGTTGAGGCTTTGAAGTTGCTGGCTAAAAGCATCAAGGGCACATCGGTTGTTGAGGTGGGCGTGATAGACTTCGATGAGTAGATTGACAGCCATCGACTTTGAAATCGGTTTTTTAGCCATGAAACTTAATTCTTCAGCTGCTTTAGCCAATTCATCATCGATTTTATCAGGTAAAACAAGGGTTTTCATGTTATCAACTCAGGTCTTTGGCTATTTGCTCTGCGTCCCTTTTAATCTTCGCCAAATCATCCGCCGTGGGCTTCCCGCGGATATCTCCCAGCCTGCCGAGTGTGCTGTTGTCTTCTCTTCCATGATACTCGCCTACGATGTACCATTCGCCGACTGTTGTGAAGCCGAAATGCTCAAAGTACTGCCGCATCGTTTTGCCCGCAGGCGCCGCCTCATCAATCCCAGTGTGGGGTCCCGAGTAAGTGACAAAAACCAGCGCGTTCTTGCCGGCCACTTTTGGGGCGCAAGGCTTGATTTTCCCCTGACTTCGGTAAAGGTTCAGCTTAGACTTCAGAAGGTCAGCAACCGGCTTCGCTGGCTGCCACTCAATAGAAGGCGAACCGACACATACAAAATCGTAAGCGTAAAAGTCTAAGTTAGCTGCTTCCTGAGGCTTCTTCAATTCTACGTGGAATCCTCCTGCCT
>JBEKVK010000148.1:0-4237 GCA_049514075.1 Bathyarchaeia archaeon
GTCTAAGCTTCACAGGCCGGGCTCAGTGGGGTTCGTTTCCAAATCAGGTGGGTTAAGTAACGAAGCCTACAACATCATTGCGCGGAACACCGACGGCTTGTATGAAGGAATTGCTATTGGCGGAGACACTTACCCTGGCTCGACCCTTCTTGATCATCTTCTCAGATTCGAAGGCATCCCTGATATCAAAATGCTCGTGTGCTTAGGCGAGGTCGGCGGCAGCGCTGAATACGAAATCGCCGAAGCATTGAAAACAAAGAAGATAACCAAACCCCTCGTAATTTGGGTTACAGGGACTTGCAGCAAAGCATTCAAGACTGAAGTACAGTTCGGACATGCAGGCGCCAAAGTAGGATGTGACTTGGAAACCGCGGATGCAAAAAACGCTGCGCTCATGAAGGCAGGCGCCATAGTTCCCAACTCTTATGATGATTACGACCAGAAGATAAGGGAAACTTACCAGAGTCTGGTGGAAAGGGGCGTCATCAAGCTGAAGCCTGAGCCTCCTGTGCCCAAGATTCCGATGGACTACGCCAAAGCTCTCAAAGAAGGATTAATTCGCAAACCCTCGAACTTCATTTGCACTATAAGCGACGACCGTGGCGAAGAACTGTTGTATGGAAAGATGCCTATATCCGAAGTCTTTAAACAGGACATAGGAATAGGCGGTGTACTTAGCATCTTATGGTTCAAACGTCTGCTGCCAGACTATTCAACCAAATTCATCGAGATGTCCCTTATGGTTACAGCAGACCATGGACCCGCAGTTTCAGGCGCCCATAACACTATAGTCGCTGCCAGAGCAGGCAAAGACCTAATGTCTTCGGTTGCAAGCGGCATGCTAACAATAGGCCCACGGTTCGGCGGCGCCATCGACGGGGCGGCTCAAAGCTTCTCTGACGCATACGACCGCGGGTTGTCACCAATCCAATTCGTTGAAGAAATGAAGCAGAAAGGCGAAAACATCCAAGGCATCGGGCACCTCATCAAAAGCGTAAACAACCCTGACATGCGCGTCACCATCATGAAGGACTACGCAAAGAAACACTTCAAGGCTACACCGATACTAGATTACGCTCTGGAAGTTGAGAAACTCACGACAGCCAAAAAAGACAACCTGATCCTGAACGTTGACGGATGCATCGGAATCTGCTTTGTCGACATGCTACGCAACGAGATGCCCAAAGAGGAATCTGACGAGTACGTTAAGATGGGCGCACTTAACGGCTTATTCGTGCTGGGCAGAACAATTGGCTTGATCGGGCACTTCTTGGACCAAAAACGGCTAAAACAGGGACTCTACAGGCACCCGTGGGACGACATAACATACATGACAGAGTAATACCCCCCGATTGGGGCTTCTTTTCCACTCGGTTTTTTTCGAGCTAGGTTTTGCTTCTCCGCTTTTTATGTTGCGGCGCATTTGCCCCAGCATCTGAGCCACTCTAAATACTCGTAACCGCTGAGCCATTCAACATGGGATTTTCTTTCATACCGGAAGGCTCAAATTTTATGAGATGCCGGCCGTCAGATGTCCTAAATAGAATCGCCTTAAAATCGCCAAAGTCACTGATGCCCTCAGCAATCTTTTCCATGCTGCTAAGCCACCCTTAACCAAAATAAAGTCTATTCAAGATATAAAATTTGCCCACATTCAGGTCATTGATACTAGAAAAAAATGAAAATTCGTTTTCGTACAATAAGGTCGTCCAACTTCAATCTTACAATTAACAATTGGCGCCGGCGAAGGGATTCGGACCTCATTTACAGGTAAAATATCGGCTGTTATGTTTGCTTGAAGAAAGGTTTCGTGGAAACAAGCGCGACACTGAGCGGGGACACGGGTTCTGATCATTTTCTTTTTTGGTGTATAGTCCGTTTTCTATGCGCGTTTGTCCGCAAAAAAAAGTATTGATGTAGGTAGTGACCCTCTGATTGTTATTCAGGAAGGCCTCATAATTTTCTAATCTTGCTTAAAGGTAGAACATTAGGCGTTCGTGTTTTGCGGTCCTGTAAAATGTGTAGCATAATCCCATTAAGACAGCTAAGGAGGCAACAGCGGTTACAACGAAGACGCTAGGCAGGATGCTGTTAGCTATGACCAGCCCATACAACAATAAAACCGCAACGGCGTAGACTGCGGCGCTTCCAATTAATTTTGTTTCCAAAGTAAGAGTCATTTTTTCACCATTATCTCATCTATTAACTCTCATTATATAAGTTTTAGGCTTTTGACTCCAGATTTTAAGACTGTTGAACAATACTGCTAACTGTCGAAATATGCCTTCCATTCTGCCCAAACTTTTTTCTCCTGAAGACTTACCAAGAAAACTTGAAGTAGGCAATGCCAACTGAGGGGGCTTCAATTACCAATAACAAGTTTTCAAGCCTTAACAACACCCCAAGATCATCTACCTAAAAAGACCTAAATTCTTAAGTCTAATTGTTGGAACCGGAAAAAGATTAATAGGCAACAAAATTTAATTTTGTAGAAAAACACATCCTGTCAGTATTTACGTTGTTGGACAGACAAAGTTTTTAATAGTTTTTGAATGCATTTATTGATAACGTGGTTACGTTGACCTGCAATAGTATTGACGGTTCGGTAGAATTAGTAGATGGCTCGGTTTTAAAAGTGGCTGTAAGCATTATTGACGCTCGTGGGGGCGGCTTCTCTGTATTTGGAGGAGTAAACATCCTTGTGAAGCATACTGGAGGTATTGCCGTAACAAAAATCGGGGCGAAAGCATCTGAAATGGTAAAGGACAAACCTCTTTTCCCGGCAAGTGAACAACCGACCGATGGATGGCAAATTGTTGACGTAGTTAAATTTACTCCAGCCACCTCAGAGACTAAAGTTGAAACAACAAAAGGAGTCTTCTTGGTTACTCTAAAAGCGATACCTTCAATGGCTGCCGTGAATTTGAATTACAAAAATGAACTTAATGAGCCCGCGTATGTTGTTAATTGGGCGCCCATAGTAAGTTGGAAACGCGCTGTTTAGGGCGAATAATATTTATGTCGACTGGTCCGCCTTTTTTATTTTGCAGTGTCTCTCCGCAAGAAAACGGCAAAGACATTAATTACCTTGCCCAGAATATTTTTGTTATTAAATCTTTTGCAACCACGGCAAGCGCAACTTTAGCCTTCCCCAACATTAATGTTCAAAGGACCATGAGCACTTTTGGCGGTGGGCAGTATGTAACCACCATAAACTCCGTTGACAGGCAACTATTCGATAGCCTCGAACATGTCGCAAGTGCTATCGACTTGTCGCTGGTCGATAAAGCCCAAATTCCTCAGATAATTGCAAAGCTGAAAAAACGTGATCTTATAGATAACGACCTTTATTTTAAAATTCTCGATTCATTGTTAACCTTTGATGGGCTTCTGTCACAAGTTAATCAAGATAGCAAGTTGCTAGCAGGGGATTTTGATTTAATACGAAACATTCTTACATTGTTTTCCCGAATCAAGCTTAATCTGTCTCAAAATGTACCGGCTGAACATTGCGAATTTAGAACTGTATCAAATTACTTTGAGCTGAGTGAAATGGCAAGCGATTTGTCCAATTACTTAAACTACTTAACCAATACCTTCTCGACTTCTTCAAGCACTCTTAAATTGTCTTCTAACGTGGATTTTATGAATTCTTCTGGGTAATCCATTTTCCCCAAAAAGTAAAGATGTAAGCCTTCTGTTTTCGAAGCAAAATGTAATGGATTATCAAAGTGCGACTCAAGCAATAGCTGTTTCAAATTAGAATCTTCCTTTAATAACAGTTGAAATAGTTCAGAAAATTTTTCTTTCTTTACTGCAACCGACGCAACCTCAACAATTGACCAAGCATTTACTAACGACGATAAAGCCCCCCAAACCGCCTCGGATGCTTGAACATAATCAGCCTCTAGAAGGTACCTTCGAGCGTCCGAAACATGCTTTTTGAAACGAGCGAGGTACAAAGGTCGCCTAACGGTTACCATGCCTTCATAGTAATCTGGATGATTACTAAAGAGTTTTTGTTTGATAGCCCAAACAGAGCATTCGAAAAACGCTTAACCGAAACCAAATGTTAGAAAGAAAATGCTTCGGCTGATTCTTTGTAAAAGAACAAATGGCGCCGGGGAAGGGATTCGAACCCTTGCGAGCGCGAAGCCCACCGGCTAACTTGCCTTCTGGCTTTAGCCCTCTTTTGTTAGATCTCGAGGCCGGCGCATTAACCACTCTGCCACCCCGG
>JBEKVK010000149.1:0-4198 GCA_049514075.1 Bathyarchaeia archaeon
TGCGCTGGCGCTGGCTACATCAATTTTCACGTTAACTTCGCAAAGTTCTCAGCCCTAACCTTGGAATCTATCAAGAAGCTAAAGTTTGACTACGGGTTCGTCAAAACCTCCAAACCTCTTAAAATCATAGTTGAACACACCAGCGTCAACCCCCTTCACCCCATCCACATAGGACAGGCTAGGAACCCAATGATCGGCGACGCTTTGGCACGTATATTGGAGTGCAGAGGACACACAGTTTCACGCCACTATTACATTGACGATGTAGGAAGACAGTCGTCTGTAGTGGCTTACGGATACAAAAAGCTGGGCAGACCCAAACCCACTGAGAAACCTGACCTTTTCGTTGGCAAAATTTACACTGTTACAAGCTGCTTGGTTGAAATCAACCGTTTGAAAAAGGTTCGCGATCTTGCTGCCGCAGTTAATTCGGCAGATGATTTGGCGAAGGCGAACAAAGAAATCGACGAGTGGATGTCCATTGCTGCCGAGCTCAAAGAAAAGTATCCCGTGCTGTTTGAAGCATTGATGAACAAGATCAGCTTGGATGAGAATCCGGAGGAAGAAATCAACAAGCTTAACCGCGCATACGAGGACGGGGAACCCAAGGCTAAGCAACTTATCCGTGAAGTCAGCGATTTGTGCCTTGAAGGCTTCCGAGAAACCATGAAGCGCATCGGTGTCACCTATGACAGTTGGGATTGGGAAAGCGACTTCGTGTGGAGTATTCAGGTGAGCGAGGTTTTGCAGAAGCTGAAGACCACGTCGTTCGTTTACGCCGAAAAAGGCGTGCTTGAGTTTGACGCTGAAAAAGTTACCCAGGTGCTCGGCTTAAAGGATAAGTTGGGTTTGAGCGAGAACAATGAAGTCCCACCTTTAACACTTGGTCGCGCCGACGGCACTACACTCTACACAACACGTGACATAGCATACACCCTGTGGAAGTTCAAGAAAGCGCAGAAAGTCATCAACGTCATCGGCGTAGAACAGTCACTCGCGCAGCTGCAGCTCAAAATCGCTCTGTATGCTTTAGGCTACAGCGAATACGCCGATGGCCTCGTGCATTTCGCCTACAACCTCGTCACTTTGCCCGGCTACAAGATGAGCAGCCGCAGGGGACACTATATCACTTTTGACGCGGTCCTTGACGAAGCAATTCAACGAGCCTACGAAGAGGTTTCGAAGCGTTCACCCATGCTGTCCGATGAGGAAAAACGTAAAATTGCCAACTTCGTCGGGTTAGGAGCAGTACGCTACGCGCTTGTCGACGTTGACCCATCGAAGCCGGTGATCTTCACATGGGAACGCGTACTCAACTTTGAAACCAACAGCGCACCATATGTTCAATACACCCACGCGCGAGCGTGCAGCATCCTACGCAAAGCAGCAAAGGAACCAGAGAACGCGGGCTACGAGTTGCTTGTGGAGAAGCTTGAACGCGAGCTTGTTTTGAACCTCGCTGGCTTCCCAGATGCTTTTGTCGAAGCCACAGAATACCTAAAACCCAATATGATTGCGGACTACGCAAACGCGCTGGCTGACAAATTCAACACCTTCTACAACGCGCTGCCCGTACTGAAGGCAGAGCCAGGTGAACTTATGGATGCACGCTTGACATTGACTCAAGCTATAGAGATCGTGATGCACAATGCGTTAACGCTTATCGGGGTTGTTGCGCCAGACAAAATGTGACTTCGCCTTTCATTAAGCTTCTATGGTTAGATGGTATTTTTTGGTTGGTTTTGACCATAAGATAATAGACTAGCTCCCTCGTCGACCTTTCTTTTTCGTATTCATCCATCCTATCAGCCTTCTTGTGATTCAAACAGGAACAAAAGAACCGAGCAACAAAAAATGGGACTCTTATTTTCCAAGCTCTTCTTCCATTGCTTTTGCCAAAAGCTTCCATGCAGCCGCATCTTCTTTGCAAAGTTTCTGGGCAAGCGACTCATCACCTGTCTTCGCTTGATAATCCATATGAAGACCTATGAAATCCAAAATGGAAGCTTCACCTTCAGGCGAAATTTTATAGAGGAACTGGGAATACTTGTTTGGTCCCGCCAAATGCGTGGATACCCATGACAACTGATCTGGATAAAGTTGCACGAGTTTTTCCTTTTCAATTGTGCCAGTCGCTGTATGAAAGATGTCTTTCAGAATAATTGTGCCCTTGGCAACGTTTGTTACATGCCGCTCGGCGCCTTTGTCGCCCATTAACTTGTGGTCCAGCGGATCAAAGGTGGTACACCACTCGAAAGCCCTCTTCGCGGAAACAGCGAAACGCTGACAGAAACGGTATCTTACAAGTAACGGCATAGCGGTCGCCAGTTATTAAATCAGTGAACAACCCTTAATATTTTGCTATCTGTGCCTGTTGGTGCAGAGAAAGGTGGACTTTAGTTCAGTTAAAAAAAGAAAAAAGGATTTTTGAGATCACAATTGTTTTCCGCAATTAGGGCAGTAAGCTGCGTCTTGTTTTACTTGCGCGCCGCAGTAGGAGCAGTATCGTGGTGTTTGAGTTGGCGCTGCTGCAGATGCTGTGCTGGGCGGTGTTGTGTAACTGTATTGTGGTGGAGCGTTGGATTGCTGCTGTGTTGACTTCATAGCGAAGAAGCCAATTACCGCAAATATCCAAGCGATGAATATCAGAATGAAGCCAAGACCCGCTAGTATCGTCAGTATTGATCCCCACCAAAGTAATGTTGCGGTTGTTGCAAACGAGTGTTCTCCTGATTTCTGCGCGAGCGTATTGAAGGTCTGTCTTAGGTGCACTGCTGCAAGAACGTAGAATATGAAAGCAATAACAATCCCGCCTAAGAAAACTGCTAATCCGATTCCGAAGCCTGCGGTGAGTGTAAAGCTTGAATTAAATTTGAAGCCCGTTGCGCTTCCAACGCCGATCACTATTGCTGTAATGGCTACTGCCGCAGCTATCAAAGCGACTATGTAGAATTTTACGCCGGTCAATGCGTTCTGGTAGATTTCGTTGTCCTGATAGTAATTTGCAATTTCTTTGAGTCCCCTCAGAAGCAATATTACGCCGATGATTCCCAATACCCATCCGACGTAAGGAACTAAACCCAGTATAAGCAGGATTGATCCTTCGCCGCATAATGTTTTGCTGTATTCGAAACTTGTACCCATTTTGTTTTTTCCTCCTAAATTTTTTTGTTTCTTGGAAAGCATACAAGTGGCCGGCGGGTTATAGCCCTAACATTTAGAGTTGCACCCCTAACACTTAGAGCAACTCCTCTAAGAGTTAGAGTCATAAGCAAACCAGCGGACTATAGTGAAATCATGGAAAGAAAAGCTGGCTACAGAGCTTCGTTTATCTTCCCGTTATCAATTAGCTGGAGCAGTGTGTGTAAGTGTCAAAGCCACGTGGAATAAGCGCTGATATTCAATCACCAAGAACAAAGCTGCTGTACTTCATCTACTCTGCCCCAAACAACAGAATCAGGGCTGAACCAGGCGTCAAATCAAGCATAAGCTCAGCGTTGGGTTACAAGTCAGATGGCCATTTCCATTATGACTGGAACTACCTGTTGACAGCGGGGATGATTGAGGAACAACACGGGTTTTACGTTGTGACTGAAGATGGAAAAAAAGAGTTCGCCCTGCACGCAACTGCCGCCAGAAGCAACTCGACAATGATTTTTATCGGAATTGCAATAATTGTTTTCACCTTTGGACTTGAACTGAAACTCGTTCCAGTGCTAAGCGTTACATTCTTCGGCGCAGCATTAATCGTAATCGGGTCTTTATTTTTGGTTGTAAGCCGAAGAAACAAGCCGAAACTGGTACCTGAAGCCAAGGCGCTACCCAAAGAGCTAAATCACCGTTAGAACAGTGCAAAAAAAGCATCAGGTCAGCATCGTTTCTCAAAAGGATTAGCGCTTGTAAGTCTACTCGGCTTCGGGGTTTCGTCGCTGAATAAAGTGGCTGCCAAGCGATGACCTCATTTCCACTTAGTCAGAATCTCTTCGCGGTTGAAGGTAGCTTTGCTCAAGAAAAACAGAATTACATCGACGATTACTACAACGCCGGAGAAGATTAGCAGGTTATCGACGCTGAAAGCAAAGATTCCTTCCGCTCCTGCGAAGAAGACTACAACAAACGGGATGAACATGAGGCCAGCGATCTGGTTTGCACCCCTAACGTCGGTTACTCGTGATGATGCAATCACGGCAACTTCGAT
>JBEKVK010000150.1:0-4184 GCA_049514075.1 Bathyarchaeia archaeon
GCAACGAGCTTATTGCTATAAGAAAGTTAAAAACATGTTTTATAGACCTTAGGCTTATTACAACCTTGCAGGTTGAGAAGCACGCTTTAAATGCAAACGCATTGAAGCAAAGAGCGCGTCAATAAAAACAGCGGAAAATTGACGGGCACCAAAGACTTTGCTTTAATGGGCTGGACGTAGCTATGTAGCAGGGAAGCTATGAGCGGCGTGGTCAAAACGGTGAAAGACCACGAAGCGACAAAGACATGGCTTCAATGGGCCGCGTAACATCTTTAAGGCTTAGACTCAACCTGCTTAACTTTTATTCAAACAAAAAGTTTAATTTTCCATCACCCAATCTTTGGTTTCGCTCCCGAAAGAGTGAAGCAGTTCAGATCCTGTTGAAGTACTCTAAAGGCGCATACCAGAAAACTGTAATTGTCTTTTGACATTCGGGGTTTTTGCATTTAACCTTGATTTTCTCGACATTTCCGTGGAAACTGCTACGTATAGGTTTTGCTTCTGAAAACGCAGTGTGAAATTTATCTGGCGGTTCAATTTCAAAGGGTTTGTAACAAAAGGGGCATTCAAGAACAGCCATAATTCACCCTCAACCTAATAATACGCAGAAGAATGCTAAAAACTTGGCGCTATCACAAAGAAGTGCTTTTTATATATCGTTTATTTTTGGTTTACTGCTTTATACACTTCTGATGCGATCAATGCTGCTCCTTGGCTGTTCGGGTGCACGCCGTCCACAAAGTAATCTGAGTGATCACCAAATGCATTGTACACATCGATTATTGGTAGATTCGTTTGGTTTGCCAGCTCCTGTATTTTTGGAACGATAACTCCGTTGAAATAGGATATGCTGAGGTCTGAGCTATTGCTGAAAATCGGAGGAGGCTCTACAACCCAGATTCGCGGGTTACTTTCAAGCTGCTGAAATGCGCTAATGAGCTTAATGTAGTCTTCTTCGAAACTTGCGTTGGATGGGCGAAGCATCTCCAGGTCATCGTTTGTTCCAAGCATGATGATAACAATGTTCGGTTTGAAATTCAATGCGTCTTGAAATTCGGGTTGATCCATGTAGGGTTTCCAAGAATCAAGCAACACTGTGGATCCGTTGACGCCGAAATTTTTTACTGAGTAGTTAGGGCCAAGAAGCGACTGAAGATCTGATGGGTATCCAGTTATCGCCGTGATACTGTCACCAACACATGCAACTCGAGTAGGGAGTGCTTCAACTTTATTTTGCGCACTCAGCGGTTGAAATCCAACAATTAAAGTTGCCAATACGATTGTTCCAAGCACTATTGCCGCCCACTTCATTTCCTTTTTCATTATTGGTTTTCAACCAGATTCCACTCTCATTTGTTGACCAGCCTTTGCTTTCTGTTGTCAACTGTTAAATGGAGTTAATCAAAAGTCGCGGACGAGTGCTTTAAAGATATTGCAGCTTTGGTCCTACGCGAATTTGCGGATGATTTAGCGATACAGCGGCAATCTTAAAAGGGTGTCTTACAAATTTACAGGAGGTTAATTTGATTACTCGTTCACGCTCAGCACTCACCAAAATTCATGCCATAATTATCATTGTCATAGTTTTAATTGCGGCGGTAGATACTGTCGCGTACCTTTATGAAAACAATTACTTTGGTTCCCATCAATCGTCTCCTTCTCCTACTCCTGTTCCTACTTCACCCCCGAAGGCTACTGCCGCTCCTCCGCCTACTGCTATGCCTGTCAAGCTTAAGGTTTCAAATTTGCTCATAAATCCGATTGAGGCTTGGCCAAACCAGACAGTCACTGCAACAGTTGAAGTTGAAAATGGCGAAAGCGGAAACATTAGTTACCTATTTCCCTTCTCAGTGAATGGCCAAATCGTACAGGAAGTTCCAATTGAGCTTGCTGGAGGAGCTTCTACGAACGTGACTGCTGCATTAAATGAGAGCAGCGTCGGAAGTTACAACTTGAATGCTGGAGGACAGGCTAACACGTTTACTGTTGTCCCTACAGGCGAGCATACTTTGAACGTTATCATGAACCAAGATGGGATTACTTTCACTTTAGATGGCGTTACCCACACCACTAGATTTTCGGGACTAGTGCCAGATGGATCCCACACCATTACTGTTCCGGCTTCGGAGCAGGTTGAAAATAGCGAATGGGGACTAGTCACCTACTCCTTTTCAGGCTGGAATGATGGGTCGACCAGTCCTAGTGAAACCTTCAATGTTGAAAGTTTGACATATGAGGTGGGAAATTATGTAAGAACAGCGCCAACTTCATGCCCTGAAATGTACGTTTGGAATGGAACAGGCTACAGTTACGCAGCGGACGTCAACGACGGCACTGGATGGCTGGGTTTTCTTGAGTACTTTAACCCCGACGGCTCAATGGTTTTCTCCTACAACTACCCATACGATTACATAAAACTGGATTCGACAGTTCTGCAGCCTCTCAACGGATTATACAACATAAAAATTGCCGAAGACACAAACGAAATCTTCTATCTAGACTCGGTTAAACTGTTAGCCGTGGATCATCCCGCGGGCACCGCTGTTTTCTCCACGAAAAGCACTTTTGTCTACGACCTCGCTAGTCAAGGAACAATCTACACTTTACAAAATGACTTTATCGCTCCGGTTTCAGCCGTCAACGGGCAGGGACAAAATGTTCTTCCCTTAATCTCCAAGCTTGACGGCGACTTCACTACCGCGAACAGGTGGACATGGAATAACTTGACGCTTAATCTGGGTAACTTGGCAGGCGCGAAGAACATCAACTTAGTAGTCGCTGCCCGCACTGAATGGCCAAGCACCAGCGCAGGAGGCGAGAACTTCATGAGTTACGCTAGCAAACCTGGAGTAATGCCCTCGCCGCCGCCGACAATGCAGGTGATGGCTGAAAACGGAAGCTGGGTAAACGTGCCTACAGACCGAGAGTTTCCTATTCCAGCGACTACTGACCAGACTTTCGTGGTGAACCTGACTGGCTTGTTTCCAACTAACAATTTCATGCTGAGAATAAACTATTACCAAGACATTCAATTTGATTACATTGGCGTGAGCACTTCGCCTCAGCAGGAAATGAATGTTTACACGTTGGCACCTTCATCAGCCGACTTGACACAGGCTTATGTTCCCAACTCAACGTCCAGCGGAGCATTCACAAGATACGGGGACGTTACGACGCTTGTACAATCTGCTGACAACGAGTTCGTGATTGGGCGACAAGGAGACGTGGTCTCAATCCAGTTTCCAGCAGATTTGCCTCCTGTTCCCAAAGGATGGGTAAGAGACTACTTCGTCGTTGCAAATTGCTGGTTTAAAGGCGACGGATTGCCATATGTGCCCTTCACTGTTGACCCGCTTCCGTTCCAAACGATGACTAGTTTCCCATACCCATCAAACGAAAACTACCCCACCGACGCACAGCATCAAGCATACCTGAAAACATACAATACAAGAATAGTTGACACATCTTAAATCCAATTTTTTATGTGACTCTATTCATGAAAGGTTCCATCCGCACTTTGTTGTCAAGGGAAATTAATTAAAACCTTGAAAATACTGTTGTGCTTTTCTTATCATTTGAGCACAACAGATTTATGGATAAAAAATTATCGAGTAAGCGGCACTTAATGGAGAGCTTGAATCAAGGAATTTAGAGCATGATCCTCATTTCGGTCGTCAACTTGAACCCGAACTGTCCGTAAAGCGGAATTCCCGCCTCTGAAGCATGAAGGCTCATGGTTCTGTATCCGTGCTCTTTGGACCAGTCGATTGCGTATTGAACAATCATTTTCGCAACGCCTCTTCGCCTAAACCCTTCTTCCGTGTACATTGACATTAGGTAAGGTGCTTCCAAGCATGGGTTGAATGGTCGTGGGACATCTTCTCGGAGCCAAATGCATCCGCTTCCAGCTACCTCTCCTGTTAGGGTTTCTGCAATGAATCCGATGAGTTTGCCTTCAGACAACTTTGTTTGGATCCAGTCGCGCGTCAACTCTTTTAGTTCTTCCGCCTTTTTGGCAAATTCTGGACGTATTTCTTTCCACATGGCCACCCTATGTTCAACCAAGAGTTCTTTGTCTCCAGCCTTTGCAAGGACGATTCTAAATTCGGTCATTTATTCACTCTTCATTTGACTAACTTTTTCTTCTGGCATTTTCGTATTCCTGAAGAAGTACCAGAATAGCA
>JBEKVK010000151.1:0-4744 GCA_049514075.1 Bathyarchaeia archaeon
AAAGCGAAAGCCCTCGGAAAAGTAATCATTGGTCCCGCAACCGTCGGAGGAATCAAAGCTGGCTGCTTCAAAATCGGAAACGCCGGCGGCACGATTGAAAACATCATTGAGTCTAAGCTTCACAGGCCAGGCTCAGTGGGGTTCGTTTCCAAATCAGGTGGGTTAAGTAACGAAGCCTACAACATCATTGCGCGGAACACCGACGGCTTGTATGAAGGAATCGCTATCGGCGGAGACACTTTCCCTGGTTCGACCCTTCTTGATCATCTTCTCAGATTCGAAGGCATTCCTGAGATCAAAATGCTCGTCTGCTTAGGCGAGGTAGGCGGCATCGCTGAATACGAAATCGCCGAAGCATTGAAAACCAAGAAAATAACTAAACCCCTCGTAATTTGGGTTACAGGGACTTGCAGCAAAGCGTTCAAGACCGAAGTCCAGTTCGGACACGCAGGCGCCAAAGCAGGATGTGACTTGGAAACCGCGGATGCAAAAAACGCTGCGCTCTTGAATGCAGGCGCCATCGTTCCCAACTCCTATGATGATTACGACCAGAACATAAGGGAAACTTACCTGAGTTTGGTGGAACAAGGCGTCATCAAGCTGAAACCTGAGCCCCCTGTGCCGAAGATTCCGATGGACTACGCCAAAGCGCTCAAAGAAGGCTTAATCCGCAAACCCTCGAACTTCATTTGCACTATAAGCGACGACCGTGGCGAAGAACTGCTTTATGGAAAGATGCCTATCTCCGAAGTCTTTAAACAGAACATAGGAATCGGCGGGGTACTCAGCATCCTGTGGTTCAAACGCCTGCTGCCAGACTATTCAACCAAATTTATCGAGATGTCCCTTATGGTTACAGCAGACCACGGACCCGCAGTTTCAGGCGCCCACAACACCATAGTCGCTACCAGAGCAGGCAAAGACCTAATGTCTTCAGTTGCAAGCGGCATGCTAACAATAGGCCCACGGTTCGGGGGCGCCATCGACGGGGCAGCTCAAAGCTTCTCCGATGCATACGACCGCGGGTTGTCACCAATCCAATTCGTCGAAGAAATGAAGCGGAAAGGCGAAAACATCCAAGGCATCGGACACCTCATCAAAAGCGTAAACAACCCTGACATGCGCGTCACCATCATGAAGAACTACGCAAAAAAACACTTCAAGGCTACACCGCTACTAGATTACGCTCTGGAAGTTGAGAAACTCACCACAGCCAAAAAAGACAACCTGATACTGAACGTTGACGGGTGCATCGGAATCTGCTTTGTCGACATGCTGCGCAACGAGATGCCAAAAGAGGAATCTGACGAGTACGTCAAGATGGGCGCACTCAACGGCTTATTCGTGCTGGGCAGAACAATCGGCTTGATCGGGCACTTCTTGGACCAAAAACGGCTAAAACAGGGACTCTACAGACACCCGTGGGACGACATAACCTACATGACCGAGTGACACCTGCAAGATTGGGGCTTCTTTTCCGTTCGGTTCTTTATAGCTAGTTTTTGCTCCACCGCTTTTTATGTTGCGGCGCATTTGCCCCAACATCTGAGCCACTCTAAATACTCGTAGCCGCTGAGCCATTCAACATAGGGATTTTCTTTCGTACCGGAAGGCTCAAATTTTACGAAATGACGGCCGTCAGATGTCCTAAACAGAATCGCCTTAAAATCGCCAAAGTCACTGAAGCCCTCAGCAATCTTTTCCATCTTGAATCCCGCCTATAACCAAAATAAAATCTATTCAAGATATAAAATTAACCCACATTCAGGTTGTGAAAATATGAAAAAATGCGCGTTTGTACGCAAAAGAGTATTGGTGTTGTAAGTGACCACCTGATTGTTATTCAGGAAAGCCTCATAACTTTCTAATCTTGCTTACAGATAGAACATTAGGCGTTGGTGTTTCGCGGTCCTGTAAAATGCGTAGCATAATCCCATTAAGACAGCTAAGGAGGCAACAGCGGTTACAACGAAGACGCTAGGCAGGATGCTGTTAGCTATGACCAGCCCATACAACAACAAAACCGCAACGGCGTAGACTGCGGCGCTTCCAATTAATTTTGTTTCTAAAGAAAGGGTCATTTTTTCACCATTATCTCATCTATTAACTCTCATTATATAAGTTTTAGGCTTCTGACTCCGGATTTTAAGACTGTTGAACAATACTGCTAACCGTCGAAATGTGCCTTCCATTCTGCCCAAACTTTTTTCTCTTGAAGGCTTACCAAGGAAACTTGAAGTATGCAATGCTGACTGAGGGGGCTTTAATTACCAATAACAAGTTTTCAAGCCTTAGCAGCACCGCAAGATCATCTACTTAAAAAGACATAACTTCTTATAGTTTAATTGTTGGAACCGGGAAAAAGTTATAGACAATAAGATTCTATAGAAAAATACATACTGTCAGTACTTACGTTGTTGGACAGGCAAAGTTTTTAATAGTTTTTGAATGCATTTATTGATAACGTGGTTTACGTTGACCTGCAATAGTATTGACGGTTCGGTAGAATTAGTAGATGGCTCGGTTTTAAAAGTGGCTGTAAGCATTATTGACGCTCGTGAGGGCGGCTTCTCTGTATTTGGAGGAGTAAACATCCTTGTGAAGCATGCTGGAGGTATTGCCGTAACAAAAATAGGGGCGAAAGCATCTGAAATGGTAAAGGACAAACCTCTTTTCCAGGCAGGTGAACAACCGACCGATGGATGGCAAATTATTGAAGTAGTTAGATTTACTCCAGCCACATCAGAGACTAAAGTTGAAACATCAAAAGGAGCCTTCGTGGTTACTCTAAAAGCGATACCTTCAATGGCTGCCGTAAATTTGAATTACAAAAATGAACTTAATGAGCCAGCGTATGTCGTTAATTGGGCGCCCATAGTAAGTTGGAAACGCGCTGTTTAAGGCGAATAATATTTATGTCGACTAGTCCGCCTTTTTTATTTTGCAATATCTCTCCACAACAAAACGCCAAAGACATTCAATACCTTGCCCAGAATATTTTTGTCGTTAAATCGTTTGCAACCACGGCAAGCGCAGCTTTAGCCTTCCCCAACATTAACGTTCAAAGGACCATGAGCACTTTTGGCGGTGGGCAGTATGTAACCACCATAAACTCCGTTGACAGGCAACTATTCGATAGCCTCGAACATGTCGCAAGTTCTATTGACTCATCGTTAGCCGATAAAGCCCAAATTCCTCAAATAATCGCAAAGCTGAAAAAACGTGATCTTATAGATAACGACCTTTATTTCAAAATTCTCGATTCATTGTTAACCTTTGATGGGCTCCTGTCACAAGTTAATCAAGATAGCAAGTTGCTAGCGGGAGATTTTGATTTAATAAGGAACATTCTTACATTGTTTTCCAGAATTAAGCTTAATCTGTCTCAAAATGGGATACCGGCTGAACATTGCGAATTTAGAACTGCATCAAATTACTTTGGGCTGAGTGGAATAGCAAGCGATTTGTCCAATTACTTAAACTACTTAACCAGTACTTTCTCCACTTCGTCAAGCACTCTTAAAGTGTCTTCTAACGTGGATTTTATGAATTCTTCTGGGTAATCCGTTTTCCCCAAAAAGTAAAGATGTAAGCCTTCTGTTTTCGAAGCAAAATGCAGTGGATTATCAAAGTGCGACTCAAGCAATAACTGTTTTAAATTAGAATCTTCCTTTAATAACAGTTGAAAAAGGTCTGCAAATTTTTCTTTCTTTGCCGCAACCGACGCAACCTCAACAATTGACCAAGCATTTACTAACGAAGATAACGCACCCCAAACCTCTTCTGACGCCTGAACATAATCAGCCTCCAGAAGGTGATTCCGAGCGTCTGAAACATGCTTTTTAAAACGCGTAAGATACAAAGGGCGTCTTATAGTAATCATGCCTTCAAAGTAAGCTGGATGATAACTAAAGCATTTTGGTTTGATAGCCGAGTAGAACCCAAGGTCCAATTGGCGCCGGGGAAGGGATTCGAACCCTTGCGAGCGCGAAGCCCACCGGCTAACTTGCCTTCTGGCTTTAGCCCTCTTTTGTTAGATCTCGAGGCCGGCGCATTAACCACTCTGCCACCCCGGTACATGTTGCTTTCCTTTAAACAGCTTTTAGCTTTTTCTACAGCTTGAACTCAGTTGAATAAACATTTTCCTTAAGCATTTCTTTATTGCTTCCTAAATGAGTTAAGTTGGGGATGGACCCCCCTCCGTCTCTCTGTCTCTGTGTCTATCGGTGATATCATGCCCCTGTTTGAATACGTCAAGAGTAGTGTACTTCTAGACTCAACTATTCTAGATTCACAATCGGACCCTCCGGACGGCGTACCTCTTTGCCGTGAACAAGATCTGAAGCTTATGGCATCCAACATCTCTGATATATTTACGATGGGACGTGCAAGAAACATGTTCGTTTGGGGTCTTCCCGGAACAGGCAAAACAGCATGCATTCAATACTTACTAAAAGAAACCGAGAGCCACTCAAAAAGGATTAACTCGCCAGTAGGCACAGCATATGTCAACGCAGGCAGAACCCGAAGTCCATATTCTACATTGCTCCAAATCCTCAAACAGCTAAACGTACCCATACCAGACGTCGGATGGCAATTCTTCCGCCTTAAACAAGCCATCGAGAATACACTTAAAGAAAAACCGCTCTTGATAGCCGTGGACGAAGTTGAAGGCATACTCTACAAAGAAAAAGAACCTTTAATTTACTACTTAAACCGTCAACCAAAAACAACCTTAATACTC